>NZ_KV811746.1:70909-71139 GCF_001813195.1 Staphylococcus sp. HMSC065D05 | reverse complement strand
GAACAATCATCACATTCATATAATTTAAAGTCTCTTTTAAAACCATATTTATCATGACGATAGTCATATCTTTTAAATCCCAGTCTTTGATTGTTCGGACAAATGAATTCATCGAATTCAGTCTTGGGATTTGTTTCTACAATATCATTTACATGTCGTGAAATATCATTTGTGGAGATAAGAACTAAAGTTCCAATGGTAGAGTAAGTTGAGTCATGTTATAATCTTTA
>NZ_KV811746.1:59158-70809 GCF_001813195.1 Staphylococcus sp. HMSC065D05 | reverse complement strand
CTGGCTATTTTGCTAGGAATTATGTCCCAGCCTCATTTTCAATTTTGCACCACTTTTATTGTCCAACTCAAATCGTAAAGATTTATTTTTAACCGTAATTTTTATAATCTAGAAAATTAATGTGGGTCTACCATATCTTCTGGTTTTATCCACTCTTCAAATTGTGATTCAGTTACATATCCACTTTCTATTGCAGATTCTTTTAAAGTAAGTCCTTCTTTGTGTGCCTTTTTAGCTATTTGAGCTGCTTTCTCATATCCAATATGAGGATTCAGAGCCGTAACTAGCATTAATGATTGATTTAAATAATTATTAATGTTTTCTTCAATCGGTTGAATACCAATTGCACAGTTTTTATTAAAGGTATTCATTCCATCTGCTAATAAGTAGATAGATTGTAAAGTGTTATGCATAATTACCGGTTTAAATACATTTAGTTCAAAATTACCTTGTGAACTTGCGATACCTACCGTCGTATCATTCCCTATGACTTGTACTGCTACCATAGTTAACATTTCACATTGTGTTGGATTTACTTTTCCTGGCATAATAGAAGATCCGGGTTCATTTTCTGGAATTGAAATCTCAGCAAGACCTGCACGCGGTCCAGAGGCTAGCCATCTAATATCATTTGCAATTTTCATTAAATCTGTCGCTAGCGCCTTTAATGTACCATGTAATTGTACAATCTCATCATGAGAAGTTAAAGCATGAAATTTGTTTTCAGATGATACGAAAGCATACCCTGTGTTTTTGGAAATATATTTAGCTACTTTATGACCAAATTCTGGATGAGCATTAATTCCCGTTCCTACTGCAGTGCCACCAATTGCTAAATTTAAAATATGCTTTTTTGATTCTGATAGTAATTGCTCACATTTTTCTAACATATAGCGCCAACCACTTATCTCTTGACCTAGTTTAATAGGCGTTGCATCTTGCAAATGTGTGCGTCCAATTTTAATGATTGATTGATATTGGTCTTCTTTTTCTTTAAAAGTTTGACGTAAATGGTTAAGTGCTGGCTCTAACTTAGTTTCAACTTCATGGAACAATGCGACATGCATGGCTGTAGGAAATGTATCATTTGAACTTTGAGATTTATTTACATCATCATTTGGATGAATAGCTTCCTTGCTTCCATGTTTCTTAAGGTATTCATTAGCTACATAACTTACGACTTCATTAACATTCATATTGCTTTGTGTACCACTACCTGTTTGCCAAACAACAAGTGGAAAATGATCGTCTAGTTCTCCATTTAAAATACGATCACAAGCATAAACGATGGCGTTCTTTTTTTCATCACTCAATTTTCCTAATTCATGATTTGCTAAGGCCGCACCTCTTTTTAGTTGAGCAAATCCGTAAATGACTTCTATAGGCATATGCTCTTTGCCAACTGGAAAGTTTCGTTTACTTCTTTCAGTCTGTGCACCCCAATATTTGTCTTCTGGTACTTCAATTTCTCCAAATGTATCATGTTCAATTCTGACTGACATTTATATCGCTCCCCCTATTGTTCTTTGTTTAATTGTAGTATAGCACTATTTAAATTAGATGAGCAATGTTGAAATAAACCGTTTTCATTTAAAAGAATATTTTCCTAATAAAATAAAAATGAGTCCTAAATGAATTTTTTCATGCTCATTTAGGACTCATATATTAAAATATTTCTTACTTATTTAATTCTTAGGTTGTTGATATTTTGCTTTAGTAGCCTGAACAATAGCAATTGCTGTTAAAACAAATAGTATCACGCCTATAGTGAGAGTAACAGGACTTATACTTACTAAAACACCTAAAAATCCTGGTAATTCATTATAAAAATCATCCAAGGTGTATGTCAAAACTCCCGTTATTAATAGACAACAAACCACACTAATCATCACACCAGACTGATTACTTTTTATAAAAGTATGTGCATTGACATTATCAATAATACCTTTTGATAAATTAAGTTGAAGTTGTACAATTTTGAACAATAGTGGCAAGTATAAAGCGCCTAAAGCAAGTGGAAAACCTTTTATAGATAATAAACTCACTATAACAGTAACTATAACAAAGTGAATCCAGTATTTTCTTAACATTTAATTAATCTCCTTGTGTTAATGACTGTAAGTATCATATCATAACCAATCAAAAGGAGTGAATATTTATATAACAAATCGTGTGAAAGATAATAAAATATAAAAATCCAATAACTTAACATACTGATAAGCTACTGGATTTATATAAAATCTATTTACTATTTTTAAAATCTGAACGAACTTCGTTATCATGAGGTTGATTTAATTTTTCTTCATCATTTTCCTGTGAAATCTGTTCCATTTCTTTTCCTAATTCTTTTAAATCATCTAAGTCAGTCACCATAGCGTTTTCTTCTTCATGATAATTTAATTTGGAATCTTTTTTGTTCGCCATCATTTATCCCTCACAAATTTATTTTATGCAAAACGTGCAGTGAAGTACTCTTTTACGTCTTCAGGTAAACCTGCAGCCGCTTCTTTATCTAAGATAACATTGACCATACGGTGTGCTTTTAAATCCGATGGTTCAAAACTAGTCTTACCATTTTCACGGTAAAGTTTTTCTACCATATCGCGTTTATTAGCACCGGTAATAACTAAGAAAATTTCTCTAGCTTCCATCAAACCTTGACGAACGCTAACGTCAAGTTTGCCATTTTCATCAATCGTAAGGACTTGCATTGTCAGTTTTCCCTTATTTTCTTTAGTCTTAATCTTATCTGAGATAAAGTCAATTGCATCATTTTCGTAAGAAATTGAATAAATTTGGCCTGTTGGCACACCCAAAGCCTCATAATAAGAATGATTATCATCATAATCTAAAATATTTATTTGACTGAAATCAACTGCATGATTTTCCACATTTTTCTTAAGTTCATCAAACACTGGTGCATGTTCTTTGCCCAAATGAAATCCTGCAATAGTAGTTGGATTATTATTAAACTGCTTACGTAGAATATCTGCAGTATATTCTGCTACTTTTTCACTATTGTCAAATACTTTAAAATTCATTGCCATGTTAACTACACTCCTCTAAGTTTGCTCTTTTAATTAAGTCGATTTAATTTAAAGTATACCCTTTGTATTAATTATCAAACTATTATTTTTTATTGGTTCACAATTAATATAACATTTCTTGGGTTTATCTTGCATTTACTTTATCTATTAACATTAATTATGAAAGGTTAGGATAATCTTGTTGTCTCAAAGCTTCGTAAATCAGTAAAGCAGCAGTATTAGAAAGATTAAGAGAACGTATATTGTCACTCATTGGAATTCTTAGAGCTGTTTTTGCATATTTCTCCTTAACCCAATCAGGAAGACCAGTAGTTTCTTTACCAAAGATAAAATAATAATCCTCATTAGTATTAGAAAAATTAAAATCGCTGTAGGTCTGTTTACCAAATTTTGTTAATAAATAGTAGTGACCTTCTGTATTAGCAAAAAATTCTTCAATACTATCGTGATATGTAATATTAACATGCTCCCAATAATCAAGTCCTGCACGTTTTAACATTTTGTCTTCTGTACTAAAGCCGAGTGGTTTAATTAGATGAAGATGGGTTAAAGTCCCTGCACAAGTACGTGCAATATTTCCTGTATTTGCTGGTATTTCTGGCTGATATAGTACAATATGATTCGTCATTTTTGTTCTCTCCTCATTTGCAAACCTTTTTTCATTTCGATCTGCACTTCTTCAATCTCATTTTCATAATGCGCATCAATAAAAGGTATAGCATCATCGTCTAAAATTTGTCCAATTGCCCAATATGCAGTACCTCTAATCATAGGTCTTGGATCATTTAATGCAACTTCTTTTAGTTCTGGTATAGCACTTTCTTCTTTAAAATGTGCCAAAGCTATAATAGCATTTCTTTGTATTGGTTTTTTACCTCTCCAAGCACCTGCTAAATGTCCATATGTACTTTTGAATTTCTTGTTGCTCATTTGAAGTAAAGGTACAAGACGTGGCTTCAAAATTTCCGGTTCCAAGACAATATCATCATGCTGAGTATTGATACCACGATTTTTAGGACAAACTTGTTGACACGTATCACACCCATATAATCTATTTCCAATTTTATATCGATATTCATCTTGAAGATAACCTTTAGTTTGAGTTAAAAAACTAATACATTTTTGACTATTTAACTGACCATTTCCAACAAGTGCACCTGTTGGGCAGCGATCAACACAAATTGTACAGTCACCACAACTATCTAATAATGGATCATCAGGTTCAAACGGTATACTTACTAACATTTCACCTAGGTAAGACCAAGTCCCTAATTCCGGAGAAATCACAAATCCATTCCTACCCGTGAATCCTAACCCAGCTCTTTCTGCTACTGCTCTATCTGACAATACACCAGTATCCACCATAGATTGGATTTCGACATCAGGTACTTTTTCTTTGATGAAATCAGCTAATTTATCAAGTCTCTTACGCATAATGCTGTGATAATCTTGGCCCCATGATGCCCTAGCAAACATGCCTCGACGATCACCTTTAACACTTTTTGGTGCACCTTTAAGTTTATTAGGATAACCCACAGCTATTGCGATGATAGAACGTGCGCTAGGTAAACTTAGTTTAGGTTCTGTACGTAATGATATATTTGATTCCTCAAAACCCGATGCATACCCCTTTGCATGATATTCCTCTAATTTTTGTTTCAATTCATCAAAAGGATCTGCAGTTGTAAATCCAATACTATCAATGCCTATAGAATGAGCAAAGTCTATAATTTCTTTTTTTAGTTTATTGTTCATAAGCTTTGCCACCTTTTTAAAATTACATATGCTATTCTAACATATGCTATTCTAACATAAGATTATGTATCAGAGTTGGCATAATATTGTGATGATTAAAAATTATAGCCTATGATATAAATCATTATCATAGGCTTTCAAAATTGTGTAGCTTATCGCTATTTAGATTTAAAAATGCATGTTTTAGATAACTTTAACACTATTTATTAATTCAATCTTGAGAAAAGTATTTGTTTCCAAACTTCTATAAGTATTTTTATGATATACTAATTCTCTTTTAAAAGTTTAAAATAATGTCACTATAACAAATTCGCTAACTGAGAATAGTAAACTTTAACTTTTATCATTCGAAAATAAATTTTATAACACTCGTGATAAAAAATTTTGAGTTCGACTGTGTTGAGGATTTTCAAATATGTTTTGTGGTGTACCAGATTCAACCACAACACCATCGGCCATAAATACCACTTTATCACTTATTTCTTTAGCAAAGTTCATCTCATGCGTGACAATCACCATTGTCATACCTTCATTCGCTAATTGTTTCATTACTTTTAAAACATCCCCTACTACTTCAGGATCAAGTGCAGAAGTTGGTTCATCAAATAACATAACATCAGGTTCCATTGCCAAAGCTCTTGCAATAGCAACTCTTTGTTTTTGACCTCCAGACAGTTGATTAGGATATGAATCTGCTTTATCTTTAAGCCCCACTTTTTCAAGTAAATATAAAGCTTTCTCTTTTAATTGATCTTTACTAGCTTTATGTAATAAAAGTGGTGCCAACATTACATTTTCAATGACCTTTTTATGAGGAAATAAATTAAAATTTTGAAATACCATACCCATTTTTTGTCGTAAATTATCTAATTGAACATTATGTTGGGTTAATTCATTATCTTCAAATATAACTTTACCTTTTGAAGGTACATCTAACAAATTCATACAACGGAGTAAAGTACTTTTACCACTTCCAGATGGTCCAATTATTGCAACCACTTCACCCTTATCAACAGTAAGATTAATATCTCTCAATACTTCATTTGCTCCAAATTTTTTATTTAAATTTTTAATATTAATCACTGGCACTCATTCTCCCTTCAATAAAATTCATAACACGTGTAAGTGCAAATGTAAGTAAGAAATATAGTAATGCTGCAACTAACAATGGTGTGAATGGATCAAAAGATATTCCTTGTACAACTTGTGCATTAAACATGATTTCACTCACTCCAATTGTGGAAACTATAGACGATTCTTTAATCAAGGTTACAAATTCATTACCTAAAGCAGGTAAAATTTTCTTAATTGCCTGTGGCATAACTACTGATTGCATAGTCTGTCTATAATTCATTCCTAAACTTCTAGCAGCTTCAGTTTGTCCTTTATCTACAGCATTAATACCAGCTCTAAAAATCTCAGCAATGTAGGCTGAAGAATTTATAACAAGCGCAATAGTACCACAAATTAAAGCTGAAATATCTAACCCCAAAGCTGCAGTAGTCCCAAAAAATACAATGAACACTTGCACAAGCATTGGAGTACCTCTTAAAAATTCTATGTATATACCTGCTATCCATTGTAATGGTCTAATTTTACTTAATTTTAATAAAGCTATAAAAGAGCCTAAAATAGACCCCAATACCACACCTACTAATGAAATCAAAATAGTATTTTTAATTCCTTTAATAAAAAAACTGCCATATTTAGAAATAAAATTTCCATCATCTTGCATATCTTCGGCTGCTTTTGTCATGTATTGATCAATTAAATTTTTTTCTTTTACATTATCAATTGTTTGATTTAACTTATCTAAAAGTACAGGAGAGTTCTTAGGAACAGCTATACATGTTTGTTTCTTTTCTTCATTAAATTTAGTCTTTGAAAATGTTAGTTCAGAATTTTGTTTTAAATAGGCCTCACCTACTGGTTTTTCAACAACTACACCCGCTACTTTTCCACTTTTTAAAGATAATATAGCCTCAGGTAATCTATTGAGCGAAGAAATTTTACTATCTTCAATCTCAGTTTGTGCAATTTTTTCTTGATCTGTTCCTTTTTGTGCAGCTATGTTTTTGCCTTCAAAATCTTTGATATTTTGATAACGTTTTGCTTCATCTTTTTTAATCATCATCACATTGTTTGTAATCATGTAAGGTTTTGTAAAATCCACTTCTTTTTTTCGTTCGGGAGTTGTCGTCATACCGGATATGATAATATCGATTTTACCGGTCTTAAGTGCACCTAATAAGCTATCAAATTGCATGTTTACAATTTTTAACTTTAAATGATTATCTTTCGCAATTTTTTTAGCTAATTCTATATCTACACCTGCATATTCAGTTTTACCATGTATCGTCTTTTCAAATTCTAAAGGTGCATAATCAGCTGATAATCCAACTCTTAGTTCTCCTCGATTTTTAATTTTAGTCCAATTTTCATCTTCATTTGCATATGTACTCGAACTGATAAATAACGTGAAAGTACTTAACATTAATATTATGATTGATAACATTTTGAACAAACACTTCATTGTTTTAACCTCCTTTTTAATAATTATACATTATTATACATAAATACTCATACGTGCGCAATTAGATTTCCAAATATTGTATAAAAAAATACCCGAGACATTGAGTATCTCGGGTATTTTATGCTATCTAAACTTAATAAATATGTTCATTAAGTTATTCAAATTTCAGCTTATAACTTAAGAAAAAACAAAGAGTTTGTTATATATCATACACTAATTCCTAATATAATAATTAAAATTAATCTTTTGAGATTTCAAATTTATAAATCTCATCACTGTAAGTACTTAATACTTTTTTACAAATTTTATGTACAATAAAGGCACCTACAAATGGTATAACGAAATATCCAATAGCTAATAAAATAATATTCATAGATGGATTTCCCGACATACGGTTTAATGCATTGATGGGACCAACCAGTCCAGTATAACCAAAACCAGCAGATAGTGCAGTCCCTTTAATTTTTAAAATATATGCAACTATACCACATATGACTCCATTAATTGTCAATGGAATAGCTATAATTAAATGCTTTAAGTAAACAGGAATCATCATTTTAGCAGCACCTATGAGTAATACCACGTTAACTCCTAGAGAATTAACTCTTAAAGATCCAAATAAAAAGGTTACACAAGCTGCAACTATTCCCATATTTGCAGCACCACTTCCTAAACCAGTAAGATTAATTGCTGTTGCTATAGCAACTAACGAGATTGGAGTTACCATTAATAAAGAAAATGTTACACAAATTAATATAGACATTAATAATGGATTTAATTCTGTGAACCTGTTTACTAATTTTCCTAGTGACTGCGTAATGACTTGAACGTAAGGTAATGTTAATAACCCTATTAATCCACTAATTACAGGAACTAAAACGGGTAAAATAATCATTTCTAAGGAACCTAATTTACCTTCTAAAAACATATAAATGAAACAAGCTAATATAACTACTAAAATTACATTTATAATATCTCCAATTCCTTTTAATTCAATTGTTTGTCCATTATAGTGTACTGCTCCAGAACCTAGCATTGCTGAAATACCAATTATTGCAGCACCTGTACCTTTAAATTTAAATTGGTGCGCAGCAAGAACTCCTATAATAAAAGCCATAAAAGATTGTATGATTGTTACTAGCTGAAAAATCGTTTCTAGTACATGATTACCTTCTTTAAAGAATTTTAATAATTCACCTAATAAGGCATTAGGTAATAATGCAATAACTACACCTGCACCTACTGCATTCAAAATGTTGTTAAAAAATCGCTTTCCATTGATTTGCGAATGACTCATGTTAAACCTCCATTTAAAACATTAAATTAATCGTATTATAGAAACGAAATATAAACAATCATTTAATATCAAATTTCATGTCAATAATTAAAGAAAAGTGAGCAATTATTCTTATATACGGATAATATTTAACATTTACTTATTAGATAAAAAAAGCATCCAAGGTTAAATTGTACATTTAACCAATGGATGCATACACTATATATATTATAAAAACTAAATTTAATTATTGAATATTTATATCAGGTATATTGTTTCTTAGGAATTGCTGAACGAAATCATTTATATAAACACTGCTATTGTATTTATTATCTACGCCACCATAATGTATTCCAATAACTTGATTTTTACCATTAAATACTGGAGATCCAGAGTTTCCACCTACAGTACTTAGGTCATATCTTAATTCCTCGCCACCAATATAGACAACCTTACCTACACTTTCCCACATTGTGGCTAACGGTTTGTCACCAGGGTAACCAGTAACAGTGATGTTTTCATTAATTCTAGTATCTGTATTGCTACTTATAGTTGCAGGTTTAACTACTTGCCCAATATGTTGATTATGTTCGTTCGGTGACACTCTTAAGATTGCTAAATCACTATTACCAGGATACGGTATGATTTCTTGACCCACAAATTTGCCATTAGGATAGTCATTTTCATTTTTAGCTGAAGGATGGACACTAATATTTCTTGGATTACCCTTAGCTCCATTAACGACGTGTTTATTAGTTAATATTTCATTTTCACCTACAACAACACCTGAACCACTCATATATCCACCATCTATTGGTATATAAATAAAACTAACAGCATCATAATGACCTTGTGTAGTATTAAAAATTTGATGTCTATTATTATTAGGCAATATTACACTTGGGTAACTTTTATTTTGACTTGGTTTAATATTATGGCTCGAACTATTAATATCTAAAACATTTTTGTTTTCTGTGCCAAGTGAGGAATGATTATGGCTTTGTGTATCGGTTTTTGCATAAGAAGTATTTACCATTGTAGTAGTTACTAACGCTGCAATTGTCATTGTACATATAGATAAAAATCTCTTTTTCATATGATAACCTCCAAAAATTATAAAAATTATTTTTTAATAACAGCCGTTATAATTAAATTATATATATAAACTGAAAAAATATGTGATTAAATGCCTAAATGTTAAAATAAAAATCCTATCTGTTTGCATTTTATTAAATATTATACTTATTTATTTAAATATTTTTTATAAGAATTTGGACACAATTATTAGTAACTTACTTATTTATAAAATTTTAGAGACTATCAAATGATAAATAACAATTAGCTCTTAAAAAATAAAAAAAGTGAAAACATTAAACTTACAATGTTTTCACTCTAAAAAAATTTGAATTTATACCGGTGGTCGGGATAAATTCCCTTTATAAACATTAATGTATCAACACTTATTTAAACTTCGTGACCATATCGTGACCAAAATTTTAAAACTAGTTTCTACCATTATATAATTAGTTTCTCGCTCGTAAATTATTACGAGCTTTTTTCATCTAAATACTGTTTAATGTTTTCTACAAAATCAGTCACCAATGAAGTTACATCTCCTAAAAATCGGAATACTTCCATTCCGTTTTCTATAAAAATATATTCTTCTTCATAATGTTCACCTGAGTGATAAATCGGTTCTACATCACTCTTAATACTCTCATTCAAATTTTCTCCATAATCAACTTTTTGTGTTGAAGTAAAATCTTTAATAATTATTCCATTAGGGTACGTTGCACGTTCTGTTGTTCTAGTTACATATTTAGAATGCTTATTAATAAAATTATGTTTTTCATTATTATTCATATCATTAAGATTTTGGTATAAAACATTTTGAGTTAAATTTTTGATTATGTTAAATAATTTATCGTCAATAGTATGTTTGAATTTATTTTCAATCCTTTTTCTATAATTTGCATCATCTAGATTTTTTGTATTATTAGGTACATTACTACCATAGTTTTCTTTCTTATAAAATTGAGATAATGCATATTCTAATGGTGAATTTAAAGTATGTAGTAACGTATTAATCTTTAGTTGATCATAAGCATTTAATCTCTCTTTTTTCTTTAGTAATTCAATTTCATATTTTACATACTCAATTTTATAAATACAATTTTCATACCAATCTAAATCTTTAAGTAATACATCATCTTCTAATTTTTTCATTATAATTCCCCTCTTTATAAGATGTTTTTTCTATATATTTATATTTAGGTTTTTCTATTTGAATTTCTCTATATATTAAATATTTTTTTGCTTCTTTCTCTTTTATATCTTGTCGAGACTTCAAGAAATTTAATGTAAATGTTGCTATAACTAGAAATAAAAAAATAACAAAGAAATGATTATTCCATGGTTCCATAGCTATTGGTAAGTTTTTCTTAAATTCTTTATTATGATTTTCCAAAAATAATTTCGGAAAATTAAACATCGATATAAATGTAGTATACAAGCCAGTTAAAAGAGTCAAAAAAGGCGATAGATTGTAAAAATTATCATAAATTTTATGCACCATTATAAAATATAAGAGATCAAATATAAATGAAACTATTATAATGGATCCAATGTAAATAGCCAATACAGCTAAAGAAGTTTCAACATTTTCAATAAAAATAGGTTTAATAATTTTATTTATAAACAAGATAAACAATTTATTAAAATTATATGAAATGAACACAAATGAAATTACATAAAATATAAACAATATATATTTTATTAATATGTGGAATTCTTGTAAATAACTTTTCATCGACATACCCCTTTATTTTTAAATTATATTATACCCATTATTAATAAAAACAAACATTTATAAATTAACAAACATAAAAAAAGGGTAACCAAAAAAATGGCTACCCTTTTAATTATTTATATTCTTCTTCTACTTCAATAGTGTGCTTATGCACCCACCCGTTATTGCTAGGCGAATATGTTCTACACCAAATGTTACCTTGTGGATCTTGAATTTCTTCAAAAATATAAA
>NZ_KV811746.1:23196-59058 GCF_001813195.1 Staphylococcus sp. HMSC065D05 | reverse complement strand
TATCAAAACTACTACCTGCACGTTCACGTAATGACGCATCATATTTAATTGTACCTCTGTAATAAGGCTCTTCAGACCAAACTTTAACACGTGTACAGCCTACTGGTTTCTTCTCAATAATTTCGTCATGTTCTTCAGGTTGATTCACAATTGTTTCTGTATCAACATCATCACCGTCAATATATCTTTGTACTAAATTATCAATAATATCAATTTCATTACGACCATAACCACACGCTTCAAGTGCGTTACCTGGATCACGTTTATCATCTTGTATATCTTGATGACCAGGAGCTTTATTAAAGTGGTCGATATTCCATGATTCGAATAATACTGCAAAGACACGTGCGAAATTATCTAAAGCTTTTAATGATTTTTCTCTATCATCAGGAAAATAACATAATTCTCCACCAAATGCAGCATCATTCGCATCATCTCCAAAATAATAGTTATCTGTTGGTGTATCATAGATTACATGCCACGCTTTCTCATCTAAAGGAATACAAATAATACATTCCTCATCATCAACAAAGAAATGTGCTGAAGCCGTAGAAGCCCAATCTTGTAAGTATGTGTTTTTATAATAATTTACATTTTGTTGAGCTATACTATCTGGATTACCTGTATCATGATACACTGCAAAAATAGGACTACCCGTGTCTAATGGTTGCCCTGTGCGTCTTGTTCCATAAGGTAAAAAATCTGTATATACAGGTACACCGTTCCATTCTCCTAAATATTCTTTTGTCATAATTAATCAACTCCAATAATAAAAAGCCCTATCACTAAGGGCTTTGTAATTTTTAATTTTTAATATTTTTATCGTCTGTAATGCCTAAACGTTTTGTAAGTAATTCGGGTAGTGGTACACCAATTACTGAACAATTTTCTAATATACTCACTGCTTCACCGATGATATAAAAAGCAACTGTACCATTAACCACCATTCCATCAGCTTTAAATACAATATCTGCAAGATTTGCGACAATAACTACCATTAAGATACCTACTTTTTTAGCAAGACCTATATTAGCTACAGAACTTTTAATTGTATGTTCACGAGTTGCTTTAATAACACCACTAATTACATCTAATCCAATTAGAATGATAAGTATATCTATAATTGTCCATGAGCCTGTAAAAAAGAAACTTGAGAAATTATCAATTTGAATGTTATTTACTTGTTCCAATTTATGATACCTCCGAAGGACTATTATTTGTTACTTTAATCACTTTCACTTCTTCTTTAAAAACATCAACATATGCTTGTACTCCAGTTAATTTATATAGTGAATTCAATGTAGTTGCAATTGAAGTTGCACTTTCTTCAGTATCATAAAATGTTGGTTGTTCATCTTCTAAAGCCACTGCATAACCGTAGTTATAAGGATTATACTTTAATTTTTGTTCTCCACTATATTCACTTGTACCTTTCGATGTTCTAACTAAGTAAAATCTTGTTTTGTTTGTCATTTTCAATCACTCCTATTAGATATATAAATGTGAGTTACTCTACATTAAATAACTCACATAATAATTCGTATGTTTCTGCTTTTTCCTTATCTAATTCAACATCTAATTCATATAACGCTTGTTGAATTGAATCATACACATTTGGATATTCATCTAAATTAATTTTAGAAAGTTCATTAATTAAAATGGTATCTTCCCTTTCAAACTCTATACGATTTTCCACATTATCAAATTCAACCATATTATCATTTATGATTGGATTACCGTTTTCATCTTTTTTTGCATATTGTTGAATAATTTCATTAGATGCGTCAGACAAGTCTTTTATCTTTTCATCAATTAACTTAACTAATTTAGTACGATGTCTTGATAATTTTGGTTTTAGTTTTAAATCATATAAAAAAGACTTAGCTTGTACTAAGTCTGAATTCCTAATTTCTAACATATTTAATTGTCCTCCTATTTTTAAACTCTCCATGAGTCACCACGTAAGATATCACCAAAAGAGTACCAATATTTACCGTATTGTACTCTTACATCATAATTACTAAATTGAATTCCATATTTCTCATTCCAACTTAATATTCCTGTATAGCCATCAGTATAATTAACGATTTTAATTCTATCGTTTAATCCACTCGTCCATACAGTATTAAATCTATAACCATCTTGACCTAATTCATATTTGTATTCTCTTGTATTATTACCATAAAATGCTCTTACTCTACTTCCACCTTTACGATAATTTTCTAATGTCCAACCACCTGTGTTTACATCTCCACCGTGACTATTGAAATATACTTCATCGGTAATAACGCCTACTTCTGAAAGTCCATCATGTGTTGCTTTAGCAGTATGACACTTAATGCCTGAGAAACTACCTGTATTGGAATCATCATCTAAGTTTCCACTCGTACCTATTGCAATTGAAGGATATTGTGTACCTGTTGTCCTACTAAAAGTTAGAAAAGCACATGTCCCATTATTACTTTGATAAATAGAATTATTAGTCGTATGGAAAATGATTCTTGAATGTCCGTAATAATTTGTTTCTGCACCGTCAAAATAATCTAAACTATTAGCGTTTAAATTCCAACGCATACTACCACTTGTTGAACGTAATACACCACTAGTAATTCTTGATGCATCAATATCAATTGCTTTAATTGCATTAATGAATGCACTTTTTGCAGTGAGTGTATTAACAAAAGATTCATTATTGATTAACTTATTCACTAAACCATAATCAACATTAATAGCGTTTGAAGTAATACTATTAGCAGTTATTAATCTAGTACGTAAATTGGAAATATTACCATAAACTGATTCTAAGGCTTTAGATTTCATCTTCTCAGTTAATGTATAGTTTGATGTTAAGTTATTAACCAGTAAATTATTTGTCATTAATTTATCGATTAATGCACGATCAACATTAACCATGTTTGCATTAACACTATCTGCAGTTAAAATGTTACTTCTTAAGTAGTTAATATCCCCTCTAACTGCCTCAATTGCTTTTGATGAAATACTGTCTGCGACAACATTAATTTGTTTTTCTAGATCATCTACATTAGGTGACCAATCACTTGCTACAGTACCTTTTTCCAGTTGTGGTTTAGCAATATAAACTAATTTACTAGGCCATGTAGATGTAAAATAAATACGTAAATTAGTCTGATTTCCAGTATTGAATTTAAATGTTAATCTTTGCTTATCTTTAACTTCTTTTATCGTTTCATTTTTAAAAAGAAATTGTCTAGGTTTGAATGAATAACCATTTTCATTAACGATTTCAATTGGAGTATAAGCTCCACCTACTTCAAATTTAGGGATAACGTCATAACTTAATACATAGTCGGTATTAGGCTCTAATTTTACAAATTGGTTTGTTTCCCAAAAGAAATAACCTTTACTATCTTCATGTTCTAATGCATATAACTGATCATTAATAACTTTTCCAAATTCCACTATCTTATTATGATTAAATGGTGTAGTGTAGTTTGAAGTACCTTTTAATAAATTTACTGCACCAATCTTCATATTATCTACTTTCCTATTAATCTGATTGATTTGTTCAAGTGTAGCACTATTACTAAAGTTAGTTGCTTGTAGAACTTCACTTTTAGCCCTTTCTATACTCTGATTAAATTCATTCGTAACATCATTAGCCTTTGTATCTATATATAACTTTGATTCATTTTGCTTACTATATAATTCAGTTAGCTTTGATTGAACAACTTCTTTATCACTAGTATATGATGCTTGATTTATATTAATTTGATTTTGAGCATTTTGAAGTGATGTTCTAAATTCATTTTGAACGTTATTAAATTCATCAGTGAATTTATTATCAAGTACATTAATGCTGGCTTGTGATGTCTGATTAGATTCATTTATCTTATCTCTAATTAATCCAGTTTCTTGTTCAAAATGATTGTTAAAGTTTTCTCTTTCAGTATTTAATCTAAAATCAAGATACTGTTCTAGTTGACTTTGATAATCCCTTATAACCTTTTCAGTATTAGAATTTGATATACTGCTATTCTGACTTGTATAACTGCTTGTTTTAGAGCCGAAAGTAACTTCTAGATACTTTTTATCCATAGGACTATACTTCGTCGCTATGACACGATTACGCACATCTATATCTTGTTCAATATGTCTTACGATTACAGTATCTCCTAAATGCACCTCCTCATTCTGCAAAACCTCTAAACCAATCTTTGTAGACACATTAGGTTTATCTATGTTTTGTACACTAAAATAGTTTTCTGCAAATGTTGTTAATTCTTCAACTGTCTTAATATCGTTATTTTCTATAGACATTTCATATACTTCAGGATATTCATTGATTAATGGACTATCAACAGTAACAGATAAGGTTATTTCTTCATTTAGTAATTCTGTTTCTTCTTTATGTTTCGCTTTCAATTTAGCAATTTCTGCTTTTTGTTTTTCAGCATGTTCTTTTGCTAGTTGTCTTTGTATATCTGTTTTTTGTTGTTGTGCTTTATACTTTTCTCTAATTTCATTTTCTATTTCTTCAGATGACTTAAATACTGTAACTTGCATTGTTTTATGACTTCTTTTTTTCTGTTCTTTATAACGTATCTTTTTTAATTCTTCACGTCTTATTGCTTCTTTAATTTCTTTCTCAATTCGGTTTTGACGCTTTTCATCTGCTAATCGTTTATTAAATTCAGCTTGTTTTGTTTTTAAAGCTTCAACTTCTTCTTTTTGTTTTTTCTTTAATTTCTCTTTATCATATTCAGGTTTGAATTTTGAGGTTGCTATAATACGTGTAATAACTTCATCGTAATTATCTTCTTGACCAAATGAGGTTATGTTTTTATTAGTCGTATACAGAAACTGTGTATCTCTACCTATACGCCCTAATGAAATACCATTCAAGTAAAAGTCTAAATCTAAATCAGATTGATTGGCCATTTCAACTAACACATTTAATGCATATCTAGGTTTTAAGTCATCTTGTTTGTTAGAGTAGTAAGTCACACGTTTGTCAGTTGTATCACTCCAATACTCAATAGATAAATTTGGTGGTTCATTGAATTTTTGTGACCACATCTTTAAAGCGTCTACTGGTAATAAATCATTAACAAAAAAAGGATTAACGTACTTCTTAGCTAAATCAAAAATTATTTGATACGCCGTAAATTGTACATAATCCTCTTCTTTATCTATATATCTAACTCTAAATATGTTATAACCAATCTCTCTAAAATGTTCAGTCGCTTTTAACATGCTATCTTTTTCTACTAACTTGTGTTGGTCACTTTTATTTACTGGTAATTTAAATATTAATTTATAAATACCGTTTAAATCACGTTCGATAACATCATCATAGGCTTGTGATAAAGGTAAACCATTATAGTAAAAATTTGTTTCTTGTAAATAAATCAAGTTAAGTCACCCCACCTACAATTAATTGTTATTTTGCTTATATTATCAGTTGCACTAATACCGTGTTCACCTGGTGGGATTTTAAAAAATTCACCAATCATACACTCATTTCTTAATCCATTTTTATCACTGACATTTTGTTGACCTGGAAAGCATTCTATAGCTAAATAGTTATCTGGTGCTACAATATGAATTGTTTGTTCACCTATAGTAACTAAACTGTCATTGTGATTGAGTGTTTCAATTTCTAATTGAGGGTACATGTGTATGCCACTTGTATTTGTAATTGTTCTCACTTTAGGAAATACAACCGTTAATTGTTCATTGTCTAAACTACCGTCTGAATAGCTAAATGGTTGGCACGTAAATGTAACATCAAATTCATAACCGTCAAATTCATCAACATAAGCATTTCCAACAATCACTTTTAAAACATTATAATATCGACCTGGATTGTCATACGGTTTTAAATAATTCGTATGATGATTTGATAGTGAGAAACCATTATCGTTAATATTACTATTTAACCATTTGAATAAAGGTGCCATCTCTTGTAAAGTAGCTCCCTGTACATAAAATTTATATTTCTTTTCAATCGTTGAATAATTGTCACTAGATTTAATTAAAGCTCCGTGCATTTGGTCAGTTGTTATGATTTTAGTTTTACGTTGTGGGATATTAATCCCGTCATTCACTTCTACATATACTTTAAATGAAAAATCACTTGTTTTAACACCGTTATATTCTAATGCATTAAATTGTATCAAAATTATGCACCTCCAATCATCTGTTGTTCGGAAAGCGAACGTCTTAAGTGTTGATCCATTTTCCTAATTAATCTATCTTCGTCTGCTTCTTCCTTAATCACAGTATCATTAAGATTAATATTAACTACTACACCATTACCTGCATTGTTTCCATTTGTATAATCTTGTAACACACCTTCTATTCCTCTCATTTTCTCTCTACTATTTAAAGGTGTGATAGTAACATTACCTCTATTTACACTAAAAATCTCTGGTCCTGCTTCGCCTACAATACCAGTATAAGTACCAGGCACTGAATGAGATTGAATGTTTCCACCTTCTGCGTAAGCGTCAATGTGTCCACCTTCAGCATGCTCATTACTAAAGAAATTACGTACAACATTAATTGTAGACTGTACAAATCGAGGAATTGAATTTAAAGCGTCAATTGCACTATAGGCTTGTCTTTCTGCGTTTGAACTTACATTAATTCGTTTTGTTGGTATACCTGTATAGTTATATCTTTGAACAGCGTTTCTTGCACTATCTGTAAATGAACTTGCATTACCATTTGCCGATAAATTTTTAGTTGGAATACCTGTACCATTGAATAAGTTTAATTTACCCTGAGCAGTATCAGTGAACTTACTTGCATTTCCTGTTGCTAAAAGGTTTTTAGTTGGTGTTTTCGTATTGTTAAAGTTGTCTAACTTTCCTTTTGCTTCATCAGCCTTAGTCGATGCATTTCCACGTGCTTTTAATTCTTTAACTTCCATTTTCAAATCATTTATTTGATTAAGCGCTGATTTTACTTTTTTAGTTAAAGCAGTAATTTCATCTTTCCCTTTTAAAATTTTCTTTTCAGCTTTAGCATTGTTATATTCCAAAACTTTAATTTTGGCCTTAAACGCCTTTTCTGAAGCTTCATCTTTCGCTTTTAATTTTTTTATATCTGCTTTAACTTCTTTGTATTTCTTCATTGCATTTTCGGCTTTTTTAGTAGCTTTAGAAACTTCATCTTTTGCTTTTAACTTTTTAATTTCTACTTTTAAATCATCAATTTCCTTTAATGATGATTTTACTTTTTTAGTTAAATCAGAAATCTCATCTTTCGCTTTTAATTCTTTTTCATCAGCTTTCTTTTTATTATGATCGTCTAATGATTTATCGGCTTTCTTTACTTCCTTTGTAGTTTTATCTTTAGCTTTTATCTCTTTCTCTTTTGGTTTTTTAGCATTATGATCATCAATTGCCTTATCAGCCTTTTTCACTTCTTTAGAAGTTTTGTCTTTAGCTTTTATTTCTTTCTCTTTTAGCTTTTTATTGTCATAATCTTCCAATGCTTTTTTTAATTTCTTAATAGCATCTTCAGTTGTTTTAGCTTTTGCAATATCCTTTGCAGTTGAATCGTCAATAATTCCTGATTGTTTTAAGGCAGCTAATCCACTTTCAGTCACCATTTCTCTTAAGTTTTGACTGAAGAATTTTTGTGCTTCGGTATTCTTACTTATAGATTGCCCAGTTTTTTCAGATAATTCCATATATGCCTGTGTAATGTCAGCAATTTCTTTAGTATTTAATTCTCTGTTTTCTCGTGCAGCAGCTGAAAGAATATCTTTAATTTTATTTTGATTACTCTTAATCGAATTCACACGTTTATCATATTCTTCAGTTATGGATTGTGTTTCTTTTTGGTACTGTTCTTTAGTAATAACTCCTAATTCTTGTTTCTCTTTAAGTTCATTTAATTGTGCTTCTTTTTCTTTGTTGATACTTTCAACTACTTGTTCAGTAACTGATTGTACTGCTTTAATTGTAGCTAATGCCATATCACTATTAATTTTCTTATGTTTGCCAATCACATCGCCAATATTTTTAAAAGTCGAACCTATGATTGTACCGTAATTTTTATATCTATTTTCTGCATCAGAAATTTCTTTTTGACTTAAACCTAGATCTTTTAATTTTTCTTTTAAACCTTCAATATGTTTAGTTGTTTCTATAGTAATACCAAAAGAAAAGTATTTCGTCTTTTCAATACGTTTTTCATAACCATCCCAACCAGTTTTTAATGTTTCTTGAACGTCTGTGTTTTGCTTTTTAAGACGTTCAGTCATCTTTTTATAAGTTTCACCCGTTTTTTTAGTAGCATCTTGAATTTTAGTTTGTGAACCTGCAGCGTCTGATGCTCCATTCGTAACAGTGTCAAACCATTCTTGATATTTTCCTTTAGTTTGATCTACGGCAGCTTTATGATTGTTGTCATCTTCATGCATATTTTGATATACCAAATATCCCACGCCTGCTGAAGCTGCAACTATAGCACCAAAACCTAATACATAAGGATTACTTAATAACGGTGCGAAACCTCCAACTTTTTGAGCCATAGAACCGAATTTACTTACTCCACCTGCTGCTTTTTCAGCACCACCTACAACTTTACCAGCTCCACTTGTAATTTTTCCAAAACCCCGTGCGAGTGTTCCTATACCTTTAACAGTTCCACCTATACTTCTAACAATACTTCCTAATCCTAAAGACAGTGGACCTATAGCTCCTGCAAATGCTGCAATTTTTAATATAGCTCCTTGTGTATCTTTATCTAATTGGCCAAACTTATTTGCTAAATCTGTAGCCTTATCAATTAAAGGAATAATAGCAGGCACGACTTGTTGTCCTAATGTTTCTGCTAAAACTTTAAATGATTCTTTCATTTTAGCTACATTTCTAGATGCTGATTCACCCATTTTTTTAGATAAATCATCTTGGTATTTAGAAGCGTCTTTTGTACTTTTAGATAAGTCTTTAATTGACTTTGAACCAGCTTGAATAAGTGGGTTAATACCTTTCATAGCTTGAGTGTTAAATATCGTATTTAATGCAGCGTTTTTCTGTTCGTCACTCATTCCACTAGTAGCCTTTTCTATATCTTCTAAAATGTCTGGGAATGAACGCATCTTACCGTTTGCATCAAATGCTGCAACACCTAAATCTCGTAGTCCTCTAGCTTGTTCTTTTGTTGGTGTAGCTAGGTTCTGTAAAGCGTTCATTAAATACGTACCTGCTTCTCCACCTTCAATACCTCTATTTGATAAGATACCTAATGTTGAAGCCATATCCTCTAATGATTGGTTGTTATTTGCTGCCATCGGTCCAACATTTTGCATAGCTTCTCCTAAATCTGCAAAGCCTGCCGATGTTTTATTAGCAGTATAAGTTAATACAGATGTCACTCGGTCTGTATTTTTTATCATTTGATTAGTATCATCAACTTTTAAACCAAACTGTTCAAGTACACTAGATGAAACACTCATAACTGAATTAAAGTCGTCTCCTGATGCAACAGTAGCTTTTAATATGCTAGGCATTGCTCCAGTAACTTGATTAAAAGTAAAACCTTTTTTGATTAACTCATTCATACCATTTCTAATAGATTCGCCAGCCACACCATACTGTTTTGCCATATCTTGAGACGTTTTACCTAATTCGCTCACTTGTTCTTTTAATTTTCCTGCTGATACACTACCGTCATCAAGTTGCACTTTCATTTGATTCATCTGATCGTCAAATTTTACATAAGCTCTAGCAGCATATCCTAAACCTGCAACAATTGGTGTAGTAACTCTAGTTGTCATTGTTCTACCAAAATTTACTGCTTTGGTGCCAGTATTATCAATGTTAGTACCTATTGATTTCATCTTTTCTGAAACATCTGTAAAACGTCCACCTGCATTACGATACTCATTCGCCATCTGATTCGCTGCACTTTTAGCTTTTAACATCTGTGTTTCAGTTTTCGCTATAGTTGCATTAAGTCGTGATAATTCTGCATTATTAAGCGATTCTTTTGAACGTAACTCTGCTAATGCATTTGATAATTGTGATGTATTACCTTTCGCACCTTTTAATTGACTTTCTAACTTATTAATTTCACTCGCATAAATTCTTGATGAATTTGCCAATTGGTTTTGCTTAGTATTTAAAACATCTAACTTCGCTTGTGCAAGCTTTGCAGTATTACCTAAATCTTTAATAGCTAAACCATATCTTTTTGAAGCACTTGCATTTTGACCTAGTGCTGCAATATTACGTTTAGATTCTGCAGCCATTTGTTGAAGTGCTGCAGTTGCACTTTTCAAATCGGCTTTATATTGCGCTGAACCCTCTGCAGTAAGTTTAATTCCTGCTCTTTTTAATTCTGCCAACTTATTGCCTCCTTTCGAAATAAGTATAAATAAAAAGGGCTATAAAAATTCTATAGCTCTTCACTATAAAAATTCTACAGCCCTCACTTCTTGATAATCTGATTCAGTTCGATTGTCTTTAATTTTATCAATATCCTGTGCAAATTCTTCAATAGATTTATCAGATAAGAATTCTCTACCTAACAATTTATTTTTAAAAGATTGTTCGTTGTATTGGTCAATCAACATGTAAATTGTAGATAAGTCATAATCATATAAAAACGTTTCTCTTGTCATATTAAAGTATGTAATTGCACAATAAAAAAGAAAGTCCCAATTATGCTTTATTTCGACTTTCCCTCTTTATCCTTTTCGCTTTTATTACTCTCACTATCGCTTACATCTTCTAATAGTGTTTCTGTAAATTTAGCAACAAATTTATCTATGCTCACTTCATCAACATGTTCTGTAAGTTCTTGTAAAGTAACTTCTAATCCGTTTGCTTTCAAAATACTTGTAGCTATTTTTGCATTTGTTAATGCATTTTCACTTTGATATAAATCAGTTAGATTACCCTGTTTAATCCCGTAATCTTCTTCTAAATGTAGCCATAGTGCAGTATTCACTTTATAAGTACGAGTTTCACCCGTTATGTCTGAAACAAAAGATTTTAATTTAGTTTTGAAAATAGTCATAGTATATTCACTCCTTTATTTTATTAGCTAGATAAACGAGAGTTATCGGTTGTTCTTGATGTTTCTGAATTCGATTCACTTGTTACAGTTTCCACTGTTTGACCTGATTTATTTAATGTAGTCAAAACAGTTTTATTGTAGAAACCTGTTTCTAACAGTTTGCGTTCATCTAATGTTTTATTTTTACGTAAGTCTGCCTTGTAATAAATGTTTGATTCTTCTTCTTTACCAGTTGCTAAAGGCATAGCAATAATATCGAATTGTTGCATTTGTTCTTTTTTATCTTCACCCTGTGATTCAACGTTTAAGTCTGTTGGTTGTATTTGACATTTAGGGAAGTTAATAATAATCTTTTCGCCATTTTCATCAATGATAGGGAATGCAAATCTAAAATATTTTTTAGTTCCTTTTCCACCCATACCATATACGCCATCAGCTAATTTCGTAGCACCCGAAACTTCTTCCTCAAAACCATCTGGAAGATAACCAGCATCTAATGTAATAGTTGCTTTTGATGCCTTACCTAACACACTATGTAATGTACTAGATAAGTATATATCTTTTGATTTATACTCAAGTTTCGTTTTTAATTTATCCAATGACGGTACTTCAAATACTTTCTCATCATAAACAGGTGCAGTTGTTGGTGTCTCTTCCGTTTTCATAACTTGGAAAAATCCATTACCAATACCTGTTAACAATGCTTTCTTTTCAAAAGTTGTTGCCATAAATATCAATCTCCTTCTATATACTTTTTAATATTATTTTGAAATTTGTCTTTACCTCTATCAAAAGCAGGTCTTAAATGTGGTTTAGGTGGTACGTATACTGTGCCTGTCTTATACCTACGCTTTCGTTTACCTTTACTTGATCGTGAAGTATGTCTTTTACCTTTTTTACGCCCAGTAGCATGAAAGCCAAACTCATGAAAAAATAAATGAAAATTAGGTCGATTTGACCAACCAATCTCAACACCATTTGAAACTCTTTCAATATCAATACCACTGACACCTTTACCAGTTTTATACAAGCCTAATCCACGTGCGATATTTCGTGCATCGTCACGCATTTTGATACCTTCTTGATACACCTTCTCATTTAAATTATTAGCTCGTGATGAATATCGTTCTAAATCTTGTATAGCTTCATCAAAACCAAATACGTCACTCATCAAATAGATACCTCAATGATGTAATGAAAAATTGTATCATCTACTTCATCGTCGGTTTCAATGATTTCTATCCATTCAGTTGTATTTAAATTGGCTTTTTCTAATGCGTCTGAAATTGAATTAAGTATTAAGTCATCTTCAACGTCTCTAGGTGTCTTATCAAAATAACTTATTTGATACCGTATGTGTTTTAAATGCTTTCTATCCGATAAACGTATCGCTCTATGACTAACTACATTAGTAATGATTTTTGGTAATTCCATTTGATAAGAAAATCCGTGCGCCATATCTATATTTAAAGGTTGCAATGCTTCAAAAATTTTACTTTTAACGCTCATTATATATGCACCTCATATAAACTTAATTCAATTTCATTTTTACTGTAATTTTCATAAATACGTGAAATACCATATTCCCTACCATCAATTTCAACTTTCATACTAGGTTCCAAATATTTCATTCTAGGTATCGCAACTCTCATTACTACCATAGTATCGACTTGCATTGATCTATATTGTTCTTCAGAAGTAATACCTAACTTTCTATACCATGACTTAAAAACCATGTATGAAAAAGTACCAATGACTGTATGATATTTATCATACTTTGCTCTTTTTTCTCTAAACTCTAATATTCCGTCATTGTACGTTTGATTCATTTTTTTCATCTTGTTCACTTCTTTCAAAAAACAATTGCATCTGCAAGTCTGTGATTTCACGTGAGAAATTCGTTTCAAAATGTTCTAATACGTCATTATATGCATAACGTACACGCTCAAACACTAATTCTCTAGCTTGTGCATTTTCTTGAATATTAAAGTCACCACATGTATTTTGTAATTTAACAATAGATGCTTCAATCATTTCTTCTAAATTTCTATCACTTTCAGAATTGACAATATGCAAACGACTTTTTAATTTTTCTAAAACATCAATTGGAATATACATTACATGAAATCACCTACCTTAATTTTTTATGATGATGTGTTTTTTCTACCAGTTGTTTTTGGAGTTGCAATATTTAAGTCGTAAACTAACGCTGCTTTGTTGTCTAATGGTAAACCATTCGCATATTGTTTAATGATATATAAACGTGCATCTTCCATTGCTAATGCTTCATCATAAGCTTGTAAACTTGCTTTGCCTCCTGCTCCAGCAACATATTGACCTTTTACAAAGAATAACGCCTTACCTTCTGTCATTACTTCCGATTCAACAATTTCAATGTTTCCAGGAATTACTGTCACATACGTTCCATTCGCAGTTAATACTGTTGATGTCGCACTTACTGAAGCTACATCTGATGGATTAAGTACAAGCGTAACTTTTCCATCTACTTTTCTAGATACTCCTTTAGCATTTTTAGATAATGCTTTTTTAACTTCCTTAATTTCATTAACTACTGTTGCACCAGGTTCAAAAGTTAATGTTCCAGATGAAGTTTTGTCTGATACTCCACCATTATCAGCTACATCTTTTGTTAATCCGATTGGTTGATGTTGTGTAGACCCTCCACCATTTAAGAAGCCAGTTTCTAAACCTGTAGCCATAACTTCACCTAATAATTTTTCCATGTAGTCGGCAATATACTTTGGCCCTAAATCAAGCATATCTTTTGGAATAGCACCAAATGCAGTTAATTTAAGAATGTCAAAACGTTTTTTACTAAACGCAGCATTGACTTGTCCTTTAATATCTCCAAATAAGTCACCCCATACTGCAGCACCACTTGGATCAACAGTAATAATTTCAGTTACTGCTCCCATATTTGTTACACCAATAGCATTTAATAATGGGTGTTCTTTAACTAAGTTTTCAAATACTTTATCGATAAACGTCACTGGTAATACTTTTTCTTCTTTAAACAATCCGTCTTGTGCTACTTGGTTAAAATAACGCACTTCTTCAGAAGTTAACGTTGACTGTCCACGTGATACGAGTACAGCATTGTCTGCAATTTGAGTATTAACATCGTTTTGAATTGTAGTTACTACATCATCAGATAATGCTTGTACATAGTCTGAAACAATTTCCTCTCTCTTTTCCTCACTTAATTCACTATTCGTTAATGATGCTACAAATGCTTTTTTTGCATTTACAAATTTTTCCGATTTATTAAACTTAATTGTCATATTAAATCCTCCAATATTTTAGTATTAAAAAAGAAGTGATTTAAGACGATTATCATTAACTGATTTGTCTTTCACTTCTTGATTTTTATCATTTTGATTTTGTAATTCTGAAATTTGATTTTTTATTTCTTTAATCTCATTTTCAACATTTATCTTTTGAGACATAGAATAATTGCTATTTAAATTACTTGTAATTTCTTTTTCTTCTTTGGTTTGCGTTTCATAAGAATCTGCAAAACCTTTTTTAACCGCTTCAGATGCCGTAAACCATGTTTCATTGTTCAACATCTCCTTAATTTCATCAGTACTCAAACCAGTTTTTTCTTTGTATACATCAATGATAGAAGTATCAATCTTAGCTAAATACTCATGGACTTTTAACATTTCGTCTTTATTACCATATGTTATAGTTGAAGCGTTATGAATCATCATTGTAGAGCCCGTTCTCATGATAACTTCATCTGCACCCATTGCAATAATAGATGCTGCACTTGCAGCTAATGCAGTTACTTCGACAATTACATGTGCGTCTAAATCTTTTAGATAGTTATAAATTTCTAAACCATCGAATGCATTTCCACCTGGTGAGTTTAATTTAATTCTTATCGTCTTAGCTTCAACGTTTTCTAACGCTTTTCTCACGTCAGTTGCACTCGTACCTTCGTAAAAATAGCCACCTTCACCAATTGCTCCAGAAATAACCAATACATGTTCATCTGATGTTTCTGACTTCATACTTGAGAAAGTATGTTCAATTTTGTTTAGCTTCATTAGTTAACACCCTCTTTCAACTGTTTTAAAGTTTGATAGTTTTTAGTAACTAAATGTTCATTCATTAATGGATCTTTACTTTCTTCAAAACCTAATTCTCTTCTGATTTCATTTCCAACAAATACACCACTAGCAATAAGCTTGTCTATTTGATTAGCAATTTCAAATATATTATCAAAGTTAATAGGTAAAGTATTAGCTATAATTTTTGAATCATTTAAATACTCTTCTTTATCAAACAATTTTGCATTTAGTTCAGTTACTATGAGATTTAATAATGGCTTAATTGTCATTCTAATAAATCGCTTTGTATTTTGTTCTACTTCAGCAATATCTCCCGTAAGTAACTGAATAGGAATACCAAATTTAGTAGCACAATGATTAAGGAATTGTTTACCTACTTTTTCTACATCATCAACACTATTCGCAGCTTGTGATAAAGTTTGTTCTTTGTATTGTAAACCTTCTTGTTCAGGTACAATCGCAAAAGACTTATTTTTAAAGTTGTCATAAATACTTTCAATAAATTTATTTACCTTTTCCATTTTCTTTTTATCACTAGCCCACTTACTATCAATTTTTACTATTGAACGTACTTGAGATTTACGCATTTGAAACTCTACCAGTCGAGCAAACAAATCTCCATAATCACCGTATAAATCATTTAAAATCATTTCTGCATTTTCATTATTATATTTAATATAAATGACTTCATCAGATTTAAATGTTCTTGCATATTCAAAGTTACCAATTCTCACATGCTCATAAATATTTGAAACATGAGCATACTCATTCACATTAAAATCATCAGCTATTAACAAATCTTCAGTGTCATTTTGAATAATAAGTAATTCGTTATCATATATAAGTTTATAGACTGCCTTTTGCCAAAATTGAGTGGCCAATTCATTCACGTTAGGTTTTACATTCAATTTGTAATACATTGAGTTTTTAGTGTATTTATTCTTATCCTTAACTTTGAATTCGACTTGACTAATTGTCTTTGATATAAGCTCTATACAACTATTAATGGCTAACCTTTTCATATGTGCTTTATTACTGACAGACGCAATTGAAAAACCTAGTTCTTCAGCAGTTTTACGATTTGATTTAAATAAGTCATATAACAATCCCATTGTATTACCTCCTTTCTAAAAATGAAGTTCGTCTAAAAAGAAATCAACATCATCTGTTAATACTTCAGAAGCTTTATACAAAGCATGTATCATAGCTTGAAAACCGTCTGTTTTACGTCTATGTTCATCTTTTTTTAGATATTGAACATTACCGTCTTTCGTTACATTTTTATAAACATTAAATGTATACCAATTCATTAAAGGATTTTTCCCCCAAAACAAATTATTGTTAGCAAATAACGATTCAACTCTTGGTGCTAGTAATCCATGTATTGCTGAGGGTTTTCTGATTGAATGTACATTAAAACCTTCTGCTTCTAACAGTGGTCTAATAATGTCTAACTTGTACATATCAGCAACTATAATTTCAATGTTGTACATTTCTCTCATCTCGACAAACCAGTTCACTACATGTCTTGGGTCAATAGTAGGTTCATCAACAATTGTTAATAATCCTTTATTTGCCCACTCGTTAATTGGGGGTTTTAACTTTGCTTTTTCCAAATATTCTTTTCTAGCGAATGAATGTGTTTTCCAATAGTAATTATCGCCTTCCCGAAAAAGTAAACCAACAGCAGTAAAGTCACGAACAGAACCGAAATCTAAACCTCCTACACACGTTTTATGTAGGAGGTCAGGAATTTCTTTATTTGTTTTATATACTTCATCTGCAGTTGCTACTGATTCAGTTAAGTCTGTTTCAGGTAAATTCATTCTTTTGGCCATGAATTCAGCACGGTATTTTAGATTATTGTCTAGCTTTTGATGTTCTTTAATTACACGCTTATATAAATTTTTAGCGTATGGTGTCATCGGTTTAGAAAATTGAGGGTTTGCTTTTTCCCATGAATAAGGATCGTCTGCTTCTTTAACATCATCTATCTTACATAAGAAACAAAACATATGATCGTCTAACACTTCGCCTTTTAAAATCTTATTTGCTCTATCTAACATATCATCAATCACACCACCACGAACATGTCCGTTTGAACCAATAAAAATTTCTCGTGGATTGTCTTTCTTACCTAATCCTGAACCAAAAACATTAATAATGTCATAACTTTCCATTCTATGAATTTCATCATAAATAACCATACCGTCTTTCAAACCATCTTTGCTACTAGGTGCTGAAGTATGATATTGCAACTTACTATTGGTCGCTTTTCCTGTAATTTCTTTTAAGTTTCTTTTGAAATAGTCATCTAAATTATTACGTTCTATGCAGTTATATATCTCCATAAATGATGTTTTAGCTTGTTTTTCAGTATTAGCTACAATAGAAATATCATATTCATCAACTGGGTTATAATCACTTAAGAAAAAATGAGACCAAACAGATACAAGTCCATTTTTACCTACCCCACGACCACCCATAATAAAAAATTGATCATAAAAAATATCGTTATCTTCTTTATAATATAGAAATAAGAAAGCACTTAAGAATTTTTGAAAATCATCTAATTCAAAGTAAAATTCTTTAGCAAAATTAATAAGATTTTCAATTTGTTCATCATTAAAATATAAATCATTTCTTGGAAAAATAAAGTCTTCCAAATAGTCTAAAAGTCGTTTACGCTCCTCATTAAAAAGTATCTTCCCTTGTTTGTATTGATTGATATAATCAGTAACGTACTTATTTACTACTAGCAACTCTATCCCTCAAAGATAACGTTTTAGGTTTGTGGTTACTAGATTCCTTTTTAACTTTTGAGCGTTTGAAAATTGCATCTTCCAACATTAAGAGTTCTTTATTTATCTTAATAACATCGGACATACTCGGATGAGTTTTTATGTAATGCTGCGATGAATTATTTACATTGATTGTTATACCTTCTTTATTAATTGCAGTAATCAGTTGTCTGTATTTCTTAACAAGTGCAATGTATCTCTCAATCTTCTCAATTACCAAAAAATCGGTATCATCAACTCTAGCTAACATACTCTCACGAATTTTTTTAGTAGAAACCGGCATTTTGGCACCTCCTTAAAATTGTAAAATTACTCTTGCATTCGATAAAAACGACCCCGCACCCGCTCAAGAGAAAAAATAAAATCTTAAATCACTCACTCCGGGGGGTATTGGGACAGTCTTAATTTTAGTTATAAAAATAAAATTAATTTAAATTTTATGTATAAATAAAACTACTAAAGTGTATGTGTCTATCACTTAACTAAAAACGAAAAAAATGAAAATTAAAAATTAAATTTTAAAATTCATTTCAACAATCAATAATACAAGTTAACTATATAATCTATATATCTAAGACGTCATACACACATCTATGTATATTACTTACCATTGTTCATCATTCCATTGCTTACGGCTTCCACCATACACACGACCATGAACCTTATTGTGACAATCAATACATAAAGTAATTAAGTTATCAATGTTCAAAGCCAAATCAGGTCTAAGGTCAATAGGTTGTATATGATGTACATTCTGCCCTTTAACTACTTTACCTTCAGCTTTACAATGTTGACATTCACGATTGTCACGTAAATAAGCTTTCATTCTTAATTGATTCCAATCAGTGCTATGATAGAACTTATTACGTTTATCCTTAGTATCTAACTCCAACATTGCTTAACCACCTCAAGTATTTAAGTTTATATAATTATTTACTAAATCAATTCTTCATGATCAATATCTAAAATTAATTTATCCTAACAAAATTTACTGGATAAATTTTTAAAACCAATGTTTATTTATCGTATTGTTTATTCAGTATAATTTTTACTATAGCTTTTTTAATATCTATAAACTAACCCACCTCTAATTTTTCTAGGGTATATAAAAAACCATCAGACTATTTTATACACGGTATAAAAAATCTGATGAGTATATTTTTATTTATAAGTACGTTTTAATTGCTGAGATAATGTATTTTGTAATTCTTGGTTTAATTTATATATCAAAGGTGCCATTGATTTTATATTCTCACCAATACATTTAACGTCGCTTGTATTAACCCCATTCACCTCTGAGGTTGAACCAATACGCGCTAACTCATCACCAAAACTTTTAGTTTTATTAATTACTTTATCAGTAGCTTCTTTCAAATCGTTTGAATCATTTGAAAAATCCGTATTTTTTAACAAATAATCCTTATATGTGATTGTATAATTAGTGATTTTATTTTTAGTTGCTATTAGTTCACCTACTAATCTACGTTGTGAATCTTTATCTTTTTCGGTTAGTAAATCATAGTATAATTTTGTAACCCTAAAATAATTATCATTCAAATTATGCATTGAATCATTTATCATCTTAGTATTTAATTCGTATTTTTTAACTCTTTTATCTAACTCATTCTGTTTTTCGATATAGTTGTTTTGATGTTTGTTCTGAAGATGTGCTACGTATATAGCGATTCCTCCAGCTATTAATGCACCTATTAATGCACCTACTAATGTTCCAAAAAAAGTTAACCAATCACCTGGTTCTATTCCTTTGCTTAAAGTTAACATATTATATAACCTCTCTTTATTTATAGTTATATTATATACTACACTATTTATTTAAAATTTAGAACGCCCGATTGTTCTATCGGACGCTCTTCGTGTAAGATAAAATAACTTTTCAAAGGAGGAACATACCATGAGAATCACAACAGCTTGAGATAGTCGTCGTTAAAACTATCTCACTAATGTATCATTCGTATAGCAAAAATTTATAAAAACAAATTACACTGCATCTCACTATTAATTTTATTAACTGCTCTCTTTAAATAACTTTGTGCAGCACTTTTACTAATGTTTAATAATCCTGCTACATCATTTAAACTTAACTGTTCACACTCGTGCATTAAGAAAACTTCTAGCTCTTGCTTAGTTAATTTCATTAAAGCGTAATAAGATTGATGATTAACATCGTAAATAAAATCACTGTATTCATCTTCACTCTGTTTTTGGTACATTGACTGATCAATCATCTTTTCAATCGTTTCAGGATTAACTAAATAACATTGACGTTTATCTATCGCATTATAATTATTAGGCTCATGTCCCTCTCTCAACCATTCAATCACATAATTAATATCACTTAATATCTGTTTGTTTAATGCAAGTTCGTTAATGTCTACAACATCACACTGCATTAAATTTTTTATTCTCTTTAAAACTTTATTTTTACTTAATAGGTACGACATTAACAAATCTAACATTAAAAGCACCTCTTTATAATTTTACTTATTACACTGATATAGTTATATTATACATTAAAACTTATTTGTCCCTTAAATAAAAATACCTTACTGGACGCCTTAAACCCTTATATATCAACGGTTCAAGTACATTTTAGGTGTCCCGTATATATATAGTATTTCTTTTATATATAATATTTTATATAGTAGTCTTTTCATATAAGAAATTGAAACCATACAGGATAAACTGGACAGTTAATTTTCAAACGTCTTTGAACCATTGATATTGCTAGCCTTAAAGGTGTCCCGTAACCTGTCCCGTTAGTTAAATTTTTGTCCTGTTATAACGGGACAAATATATATATTCTATCTCCTTCTTGTCTTATCCTTTTAACAACTACTTTTTTTAAACGGCATACTTCTTTAGTAAATACAATTCTACTCACAGACTTATAACCATATTCAACACAGTATTCACTGTATTGTGTATAGATATCTTTAGTTGATTCATTCTCCAGTTTCGGTTCTTCATTATTAAGAAATGCTAAAACGGGATTGTTTCTTTCTTTGTATGCTTCTATTTCTGCTGTTACTGATTTAGGTTTGGTGAAGCAATTATTTTTTAACAATCGTTTTAATCCTCTTATAGCCATGACTAAACAATACTGTAATGAATCAGGACTTAGTAACTTATCAATAATGAATGGGTCGTAATCATCGTCTTTATTCGTGAATTTAGCTTTAAAAGGTACAATCATTAAACGTCTGTTAAGTCCGTCTGTTTTATCATCAATTCTTGGTACTTCATTCGCACTAAAAATAAGCTTTGCATAGTTACGTAAATCAAAAGGGTCTTTTCCCTTACGCTCAACGACTAATGTTTCACCTGTAGCTAGATTTTTCAGTTCTGCACTATCTTTAATAAAACCCTTTCCAATATCATCGCCTAGATTAACTAACTTACCGAATAATTCTGCTGTTTTAAAACGGCCATTTAAATCTTTAAGTGCGACGCTTGAAGTATTGGTATCGCCGACTAATGCACGTAAAATCTTTAAGAATGATGATTTACCATTACTTCCACCACCCGTTAAGATGAAAAACTTACCATATTCATTACGTCTAAATAATGTGTAACCTAAAATCTCTTCAAATAAATTTCTTAATTCATGGTCATTTACTGCTAACTTATTAAATGTTTTATCAGTGATTTCATGATAGCTTTTTTCCATATATGGAACGGGTATTTTATTTTTTACAATTATTTCAGGTGTAAATGGTTGCATTGAATTAGTATTTAAATCATATATTCCATTAGCTAGTGTTAAATAATTCGCTGGTGATAATTCTTTTTGTTCAGTCTGTAGCTGTAAATAAGATAGCGTTTCTTGTCGTTGTATCTTTTTTAAACCAGGAATATGTTTAATCATTAATCTTTCTATATCGTCTTGTTTATCAGAATAATAACCGTCAATATAAATGTGCAAAATATCTGCTATTCTAATAATGTGATACTCATTAATAAGGTATTTAGCGAATAAGTCATGTTGGAATTTACCATTAATAAAAAAAGATTCTTTTAAAAAAGCTTCATCACGTAAAACAATATCTAATTCTTTATCAGATATAGGTTCAAATAGCACATGCTTATTAATTAACCTTATTGTATTTCGTATTTCCTCTTTACTCATCGCTATTTGTTGTAATTTAAGAATGTAATTAAATAACGTTTGGTTTCGTCCGTCACCCTCTGCAAGTTCAGTGAAACCTGGATCAGTTTTAAATGACGCTTCTAACCATTTTGGCAACTCATCAATTTCAGTTTCATCTACACGTTTAAGCCATTTTCTAAACTCTCCATTAATTTTTAAAGGGTCGCAACTGTTTTTAATTCCTAACTTATAATCGCACATAATACCAATAGCTGAAAAATTCTTAGTTTTATTATTGGTCATGTTATAACCTTTGAAATAAAAATGCATACCATTGTCAGTTTCTAGAATATTACATTTAATTTGTTCATCTTCAATGATATTAAGTAATAACTGTGCTTCATTCATATCATCAACATCAACCATAATGTAATCTTCATCTAACACACCAACAAAACTTTTTAATGCTCTAGCTTGTTTATAGTCTAATAACACATCTTTATTATCTTTAAAAGTTGTAATAGTACGCTTGCCACTCGACTTTAAATAACCTTTATACATGAGTAAACCTCCTTTCATGAATGTCATTTCTAAGTTGTTTTGGGGCCTAAAATCTTATCAAGTACTATATCAGTCTCTTTTTCAACTCTATCCAATACTTTTTGATAAAACATTAATAATTCTCTAGTTTCATCAATAGTTAATTGATGATCTAAAGTATTATGAAGTTCTTTAAATTGTTCTGTGTAGTCATAATTAGTTTGATAAGTTTCGCCTTTACTCATATATTGATAAACCTTCTTTCTAAAATAAGGCTAGTTTTAACACTAGCCTTAAATTTCATCTATATTAATTAAGTTTTTCACTTTTTATTTATGGTTTTCACTCGCTTATTAATATCTCCAATTGTGATAAAAACGAGTGCAAATAGGAATGTAAGTAATAATTCTAAATAGTTATAACCAATTGCAAATGAAACTGTAATTGCTAAAGAAACAGTTAAAATAATCACATAAATATACGCTATAATGTTGTTCATTGTATTCAAAAATTGATAAAAACTTATTACACAAATTAATGTTGATACAATTAATATTAATTCTGTCATATTTTTACTCCTTTATTATTTTGTTTTCTGATATAATGTATATACTTTATTTAAAGGAAGTGACCTTACTAATGAGTACTACTATTAGAGATATTGTAAGAAGAAATTTTGAAAATGATAAAAGTACCTTATTAGTCACAGAAGATGGAAAAATTTATCCAGGTATTGATATCGTCTCAGAAAGTAGTGAATTCATAGTTATTTACCCAATTAGAAACTTAACTACAAAGCAAACTTTAATTTATACTAAAGACATTAAAAAGCTCGAAGCTATCGATATAGATTGAAAAACTTTACACCGTTATTACTTCAAATCTTCATCTTTAACAAAAGTACCGTTTATCATCTTACCAGTACGTCCTTTAATTTCATCATAGGCGCACTGTAAACATTCTTCTAAACTCATATTATGTTGTTGGGCTAGAATAATTAATGTCACTACAGTGTCGCCTATACCGTCTTTTAAATCTTCTTTATTTCCACGTGATAATGCGGCAGCAACTTCACCCGCTTCCTCATAAAATTTCAAAGCCTGTCTATCTGAATTGCCATTACTTAAACCTTTATCAATACTCCATTGTTCTACTTTCTTTACTAATTGATTTAATTTATTATTCATTTACTTATCCTCCATTATTTTTACTCTTAATTTACTAAGTTGTCATTCTTCTTAGATGTTTAATCTAATTTTCTTTGACATTATTGTAATACTCATCTGACCATAAAAATGCTCTATATCCTAAGCTGTGATAATTCTTTCTAGCGTTATTACAAGATTCATTAATTGTTTGTCTGTTATATAAAGTAATTCTTTCAGCTTCTCTAGTACTTTTAAATTCTCTTATTAGTTTACCTTTCTTAGATACATAAACTATTCCTTTACTCTTTGATTTATACCCTGTCAATTCACCTAATTCTGTCATTGATACTTTCTTTAAATTAGAAGGTCTAAAATCTTCTTTAATTCCATTTTTAGAATAAATTCGTTCATCATTTTCTAAGATACCGATAAACGTTTGGTAGACTAATCGTTTGACTACATATTCTTTACTTTGATATTTAATAGTCATTTGATTTTTACGTAAGTAAGGGAACGTGTATATATAACCAGTTAACGTTTTTCTTCTAAATCGACCCTCATTACTAATGAATAAACCACTTAAGTTACTTTCTTTCCAAATTTCATTTTTAAATTTCAATTTAGCAATTCGCTTTCTTTTTTCTGAAACTGTCAAAGGTTCTTTAGAGATATAGCAATTTAATTTTGGTAAGTATGTTTCTTTTTTAATTGCATTAGCAATATACGATGAAATACTTTTCTTATTGCCTACTAAATCTTTAAAATAATCTTTTGTAACTATTGTTGTTTTATTATAGATAGGCTCCCAAATATACAATAATTTTGTCTCTTTCATATATAATTATTTCCAGCAGTTGATTGCAAACTCGATGCTCTTTTTCGCTTTTTTTAGGTCTTCTAAACCATTTTTTCTAGGTGCACGTAATAAATATTTAAGAGCATTACCAACATGATAAAAAACTGCTGTTGAAGTATATGTTTTGGCTACTGTTTCAATAATGGTATGCGCATTAAATTTTCCAAATTGATAATGTTTAGGTTGATTTAATTTATCGTTCATATATAACACCCTTTTTATTTTAATTTTTTATTAGTCTATAATCTTAATCATGACTTTTTCATTACCTATAGTTATTTCTTTACTTTGACTATCCAACAATTGATTTAGTTCACTTTTACTTATGTGTAATTCAGGTATTTTAAATCGTCTGTCTACATAAGTAATTTCTTTAGTTATAAAAATATCCTCAAATTCAGTATTTAAATGTCTCATAATTAATTCTCTTATCCGTCCTGATACATAACATTTACCATTTGCTAATCTATACATGTACGTACGATCAATATAAATAGCATTAGCCAAATCTAACAGTGTCATATTATGTGCTAATAAATATTTATCTAAACCTTCACGGTTTATAAGTACTTTGATTTTTTTCATTCACAAAACCTCTTTAAATCTTAAATTCAAGTTGCTTTGTATGTTCACCTTTGAAGTCATTAATACGCTTCTTAGCAATTGCAATATACCATTCTTTATCTAAATGAGGGGGTGTTTTTTTCTGAGCAATATTTTTGTTATCAATAAAACATTTATTAGGTGTATAGCCAATCTTTTCAGGTTTATCATTTTTAACTTTCATCAACGATTTATCATTACTGTTATTAGAGGCGAACACTCTAAATACTCTTTCATTCATCACTTTATGACCATACAAAGCGTGTTTGTATTTCCCACTCACTTTAACTATCTTTTGAAATTGAATAAGTTCATCACATTCACGAATAGTTTTCTCAACGGGTATGTTTTTAATAAAGTAATTCACAACTGCTTTATTAACTATTGGTAAATCATTGTCTAGGTCATTTAGTTTCTTAACATAAGTTCCTTTTGATTTATAAATATTCTTTCTATCGTTAACCAAAATATAGTTATTTACATCTTTCTGAATAACATGTGTAAAATGATCGAATTCAAGTTCCATGTGTGTGCGTTCTTCCCACTCAAAACAAATATCATCAATTAATTCAAAATCATTTAAACTACTCATTTTAATTAAAATACCGTCTGTATTACTTTGAATAATTTCACAGTGTGCCTCTAATTTTTCTATTAAATCTAATAGCAATAGCATACCTGCGATACAAACGTTATTCGCTTGTCTAGGATCATATAACCCGTTATATTTATCTTTCATCGCTCCATAAGTACTATTAAGTACGATTTTAAAAGGTGCTTGTCTTTTATCTTTTTTAGCTTTCAATTCTAGGCGTTTATCTCGTATTTGACGGTACTTTTTCTTATTAGGTACATTTCTACTCAAGTAGTCGTATTCAATCATTAGAGCAGGATAATATGAAGCTACATCTACATTTAAAAAATAACCATTTGCAAAGTAATTCTTTCTTGCGCCATGTAATCCTCCCCATGCAAATTCATGAGGCACTCCAGCAATAGTTGTTTTTAGTGATTTATCATAATCTCTTGTGGTTTCATAAAATGTAACGACTTCTCTATACTTATTTATTTTCAAGTTATTAGGAATTGAGAATTCCATTTCATCATCACGATTCACTTTTGGTTGTTTAGCATCTAGTATTATTGCACTTAATTGAGCTTTTGTTTTACTAATATTTTTCATAGGTAAATCAAAGGTTTGTATTAAAGCAACATGTGATTGGAATTCTTCAAAACGTTTCATAAAAACTTGAATAGTTTGCTGTACATCGTGTTTACAATATTTAACAACTTCAGTTAACTGTTCATGCGTAAGTTTCTTTCTAATATTAAAGTTGACTGTTGTTTCTCTAATATCATTGCCCATAAAACCCTCTAATTGTTTAAGGGAATGAAAACTAGTTTGAACATCATAATTTAGCAATTTAATTTTGTGTAACAGTCGTGAGAATTCCCAACCTTTTTTCTTTTGTACAATTATAAAATCGTTTATTTCTTTAGGATTAAAACCGGATAATATACCTTTTAATATCCATTGATCATAATCCCTGCTATTGTAACCAATCCAAAAATCGCCTTTATGAATTTTATAAAACTGTTCTAATTCTTCTTTATCGTTAATAATAACATGTGTTTCTTTAGTTTCTGAATCAATAATCACAACTAACCAATCGTATTTAAATACTTCAAAATCATAAAATAGTATTGTAATCACGCTCCTATTATAGAGATAGCCCGACGTTAATCGGGCTATTTCATTTTGATTACTCTACGTCAAAAACTTCAGTTATTTTATATTGTTGATATCCTTTTTTATCTGTAGTAATTTCTAGTGCAAATTCTGCTTCGACAAGTTCTTCAGCTAAATCTAGTACCAAATCATTGTATTGTTTGAAACCTTTAAAAAACACTCTACTCTCATCGTCTTCAGCTAAATCGAGTAAACTACGTAAAAACACATTATTTTTATGTACTTGGAAACCAATTGCCTTTTCATTCTTTGGTTGCATTACACCGTTATACCAAATCTTATTATCTGCGAATTCCCCTTCTAAAATTACAAATGTAATTGTTAACATTGGATCGCCATTTTTACTTGTTTTAAGTACCATATCTTCTAAAGCTACTTCATATTCGCCATCAGGAATATCAGGAAAATCATTCTTTTTAGCATCTTCCACTGCACTTTTAATTTCTTCACTATCTACTTGTTTATCAAATTTATCCCAGTTAATTGTTTCAATCATAGTTAATTCATTCCTTTACTAGTTGTTATTCTTGTTGATTTTGTATAAATATTATTCGTAAGCCATAATGTCTTTAGGTGTGTTGTAAGTAAATTTGAGTGTAACTACAAAATACTCACCGTATTTGTTGGTTTTACTATCAATTTTTTGTGATGTTAAGTTGCTTTTTTCTTCATCTCTAGCTTGTTCAATAATTCGTTCTGCTTCACTTCTAGTTGTTGCAAAATGTTGTTCAGTTGTGTTTAATTCCTTTTTCATTTCAATCACTCCAATTTATTATTCAGTTTTTTTACGTCTACTTCTACGAGTACGTTTTGGTTTTTCATCTAATGTTTCTTCTTTTTCTTCAGCTTTAGCTTCTTCTACTGCTTCTTTAGTTGATGATTTTCTTTTTCTTGTTTTTCTTTTAGGCTCTTCAATCACTTCTTCTTTATCGGTAATTGTTTCGCCTGGTGGTACTTCTTCAGTATCTTTAGTTTCTTCTTTAACAGTTTGTTTTACTGATTTATCTTCTTTAATTTCTTCTTTTATTGGTTTAGTTTTAGCAGTGATTTTTGCATGTGATACTTTTTGAGCATTTATTAATTCTTGAATAAATTCATCTTTACTTAATTCACATGTATCATTTAAGAAGTTAAATCGACCACCACCGAACACATTGCGTTGTTTAGATAGTTGAAGTAGTCTTACACCGTCACTATTCATAAATGCACGAATTGTTAAGTCTACTGTGCCTGTTGTAAAGTTGGCAGTTTTATCATCAATATTAGGTATAAAGTTTGTACGTACTGCCCCACCCTTTAGAGTTGTTTCTGATTTAACTTCTTTACTGATATAAATAATTTGGTAACCTAAATTTTTAAGTCGTTTGATAGCATTGTTAAATTCTGTTTTAACCATTGCCCAACCTTTACCATATCCACCGTCAGACTCGTGTTCCCACCCGTTTTTATCGAATACATAAATACGACAGTGTTCTCTTAAATCTTCAAATAAATCAATAGCTATTGCTTTAAAACCACTATCTTTATCTGTTTCTAGTTCACTTACTACATTTAAAAATTGTTCCCATGCAAATGTACGTTTAGTAATGCGTCCCTCTTTTACTACTTCATCTTTAATATTAATAACTGGCGATGTAGTATTATCTGTGTTTCCGTCAGTATTTAAAAATAGCAAATCGTCAAATTGATCTACAAATGTTGATTTTCCTACATATGAATCTCCGTATATCCAAAAGTCAGGTCGTTCATCAATTTTCTTTTCTCGTCTTATATTTTTAGGTAATGTCATTATTAATTCTCCTTTATCATCTCTTAGTTGTTCTAAATACTCTGGTGCAAATCTAGGATTACATGCAAAACATTCATCGTTAGGGTTTTTAATCCAGTTAAAAGTTTTTTCTTGAATAGCTTTTTTAATTTCTTTACATTCATTTAAGAAATAGATAATTTCCATTTCTTGAGGCTCTATTTTTAAACATGTAGTTTTAAGCTTTCTCATAGTTACATTTAATCTTTTTCTAAATTGTATTAAGTCTTCATCTTTCTTTTGTCTAATGCTTGTTTTAGGTAAGAATAAATAGCCCATTGCTATAACGTTATATCCCTCTTGTTCAAGATAGTACTTATATATTTGTAATTGAGGTGATTCTTTATATTTTTCAATCGCATTACTATATTTAAAGTCAATGATTGCAATATCATTCGTACCTTTTCTTTTTACGATTAAATCGACAAAACCAATAAATTCAGGTTTATTTATTTCATACTCATGTATAAATTCATAACCACCAGTGAAGCTAAAGCTGTTATTAAAATCACTTAACCATTCTTCAGCTTTTTCTAAATTATGTTCTAACTTAATGGCTTCATTAATCACATCATTAGTCACTAGTGGAAAAGCGTTATAAAACTCTTTCAGCATGGCTTTTTTACCTTTTTCAATTCCGGTGTGAAGTGCATGACCAACAATAAGTGGACTATTAGCTTCATAGTTTGGTAATTCTGTAAGCCTATCTATATATCGTAATTTGAAGTGATATGGACAACGTTTAAACAAATCAACTCTTGAATAACTGAATTGCATTAAAACCACGTCCTTTTCCATTCTTCAAAATCTTTCGGACGTAAAACATAAGCTTCTCCACCTGCTAACTTGATTTGTTTCATTCTCTCTTTTTGAATACCTCTCACAACACCATTATTTGTTTTAAGTTCTATGCCATGAAATACACCATTAATACAAGCCAGTACATCAGGAATACCATTTACTGTAAACTTATTACCTGCCCAATATTTAACTGCAAACGCATTAGGATTATGCTTTAAAAATTGCATGACATCATTTTGAAATGTTGCTTCATTCTTGTATGTTTTACTCAATAGAACCACCTTCATAATCAAAGTTAAATGATGTAGAAGGTTTATTTAATGCTTTAATTAATGATTTCCATAAAGTAGATTTGCGTATAACTTTTTGAAAGAAGTCTTCACCATTTAGATATACATCTATTAATGTAAAATCTCTACAACCTAACCAAAGTTGATCACGGTTTCTATATAAAAGACGCAATGTATTTTGTATGTGTCCTTCGTCCATTGAGATAGGATCTAAAATTTCACCATCTTTATTAATCCAATTCGTATTATTTAAAATATCTTCGGTATATCTTAAATTAAGATTTTCAATCATTCTCATTCCTCCTTAAATAGTTCATCGTTGTAATCTTTACCGTCTACTAAAGTTTGATAATTCTTCCATTCATATGTGCCTAGCGTTAGCATATAATAATAAAAACACGATCTCTCTTGTCCAATCCTATGTGTTCTTTTTCGACTTTGTTCAAAGAAAGAAACTCTGTTTGGTAATCCGAAAAAGATTATTTTGTTGGCTTTTTGTAAATTATGTCCAAAACTACCACTTTGATATTGGACTAACGTTATGCTGCTCTTTTTATTCTCATAGGCATTTTTATCAACTAAATCACCATTAATATAAGATATTGGTTTGTTTAACTCTTTAACTACGTTTTCAATAGCTTCTTTTTCTAAATTGTATTGATAGAAAATAATCAACCTATCTTCAGTGCTTTCTAATAAATCTTTCAACATTGATAACTTATTTTGGTTAAATGCCGTACATAATAATCTAGCGTTCATAGTTCCTACTGACGCTGTTTCTGCGATAAGTTTTCTATCTTTTAATTGAACAATGCCCTCTCTAATAAATTCATCATATTCTTTAGTCTTTTTAGGCTTTAAGAAAATGTTAGTTTGTTTTGGTAAATCAAAAACTTCTTCAGTTTTCATAAATACACAACCATAATTTCTAAGTTTTCGTTTTAGTCTATCTATATTTTTGTAACCAACAATTTTATATTTCATTTCTTTTTCGTCCCACTCTCTATATGTATAGTGAGATAGAAACATCTTCTCTTTTATCTTCCAACCTAATAAATTAATTTGAGTAAGTAATTCTTCATATTTACCATCAATCGGAGTACCACTTAAAAGAATAACGTTACTTGGTTTTAGTTCATTCATAATTAATTTAGTGCGTTGTGATTTAGGATTTTTAATATATTGAGACTCATCTAAAAGTAATGTGAAATTACGTATCTTTTTGAGTTCAGGTCTCACGATTGCTTTTTCATAGTTAATAATTAAAATTGAATTTTCTTCTATATACTCGAGCTTTTCTCTATCAAATAAAATCACTTTATAATCATCTGAATAATATTCTTTAAAATGTTGATACCAATCCTCTAGTTTAGATTTTTGGCAAATCACTAAATTATATGGCGAATTTAATTCCCATAGCTTTTCAGATCCAACAAATGTTTTACCTAAACCCATATCAAGATAGTATGCAACATTGTTAAATTGTTCAGTTTGTTCTAATGCTCTTTCTTGGTGTGGAAATAATTGAATATACATACTATTTATTTTCGTTTCTATGTTCTGTATTTTTTTCAAATAACATTTCTTTGATTTTATTAATACTGTTTATAAATTCTTCAATATTCATTGTTGTGTTCCTCCATTGTTGTTATAATTTAGTTGGTTTTTAGTTTTTATAGACTGTTAAGCATTGCCGTGCTTAATGGTCTTTATTACTTTTCGAAAAAAGTATAAGTCATAAAATAGGAATGCAATAATTGCTATTAATGCACCCCAACCAATTGCAGTTGTAAAATACACGCCTAATAGTCCTAATAGAATAGACATAGTGATAAAAATAAAATCAGCGATAATAAATGCTAAAAACGACTTATCCATAGTGTTGTCACCTCCTTAAGATGTTCTAAAAATACTAGCTGATTCTCTAATAATGGAGTGATTTTCAATTAACCATTGCTTCATTTGCTTTGCTACCATTGAATAACCTTCACGATTATGTTTGGGATAGTAAACAATTTTCAACTTAGTTAATTCATTTTTAAATGGTGGATAATTAAGCATATCAATACACCATTGATTCCCTTTTTTACATTCTCGTTTTAAATCTTCAATATCCCACCAGGCAGTTAATTCATCTTCTTTATTTTGTGGTGAATTCATCAAAATTCTTGAATCAATGATATTATTCAAAACATCTAGATTTAATAACTCAATCATTTCTAATCACACCTCCTTAAATGTTATATAAAGTAATATATATAACAAAAAAATTTAGACTTTAATTTGGTCAATCTCTATATTAAACAATTTAGCTAGAGCATAGACAGTTACATTACTAATGTTAGCGCCCTCTTTTTCCCACTCTCCAACAGTTTTTCTTGTTACTCCTAACTTATCAGCTACGTCCTGTTGAAGCATGTCATTCATAACCCTCCATTTTTTTATTGTTAATTGTTCTAGCATATTAACCACCTCCTTTTGTCGAATATAACTTTATATTACTTTTATATAGTTGTCAACTCAAAATGTAATTTATTTTATCAAAATGTTAACAAAAGTGTTGTCACAATTAATAACATATGATAACTTAATATTACATTAAGTAATATTAAGGAGTTTTACTATGGGTACTAAAAGTGCTAGAAAAATTTTTTCTGAAAATCTTCAACGATTAATGAGAAATAAAAATGTGGACCAAAAAGAGTTAGCAGAAGCTATTGGAGTTACTCAACCAACAATTTCCAATTGGATTAAAGAAGTAAAGTATCCTAGAATTAAAAGAATACAAACATTAGCAGATTATTTTAACGTTCCAAAATCAGAATTAACAGAAGAAAATTTTGTAGTATCCAAAAATCAAATTACTGCACATATTACACCTGATGTTACTGAAGATGAAATGAGAGAAATCATAAATTTCATTGAATACATAAAAAGCAAAAGAAATAGCGATAAATAAAGAGAACGCTAACTTACTAATAAATTAACCATTAGTATAAGTGCGTTCTCTTTTTTATATAAAAATTATGCATAATTTAAATTTTCATATAGGAGTTGATGTTATATATATAAAATCAATATACAATTTCTAAAACTAAATAAGGAGTGAGAATTATGCATCAATATAAGGAGCTGATTGATGATATTAATATTAAATATATAGAGATGCCTAATAAATTAGAATGTTTAATCTCAGGTAATGATTTATATATTAATGAACGCTTATCATCTTCATCTTATATTAGAGAAACATCTGAATCTTATTATTCACAAAGCAATAAAGTAACTTCATTAATCCCTTTAAATCAAATTGAAAATGCAGTTATTACACATAATTGCACTACCCTTCTTAAATTAAGTGAGTTTTTCAAACTTCCAACTACTTTTATTTTTCTAAACCTTTATTTCTACTCTATTAAATATTCTAATTTATCTTTTCTCAATATATTTCAAATCAAAAGATTGAATTTTAATCAAATAGATACTTAAGGAAACTTGTTTACTTATTAACATCTAGGAAGTGACAACTATGTTAACAAATTTATTTACAATTTTATGGTTAATAATATCTATTATATTTATTACTTTCATAACTATAACTTTTGTTAAAGGCATAAAACAGAAAAGATATAAACCTTTTTTAATATTTTCAATTATAACTTTTATTGTTGGCCTAATATGTTTTATCTTAATGATGATTTTTTATAATATAAAGCTGGATAATTTTAAAACAATTACTCTAAAAGACGGTTATTACGAGGTTGGTAAAGACATTAAACCAGGACATTATGAAATTAAATCAAAAGATAATAAAGGATATATAGCTATTAAAGGAAAATCTAATTATAGATCACTTAATGAAGAATTTGGAAATAAGTATGGAACTAAAAATAAACCTACAGTACCTTCTGTAACTACTTATTTATTTAAGGGAGATAAAATAAGTTTAGATAATACAGTGATAACCACATTTAAACAAGTAGAAAATAAAAAAATGAATAAATTATCTGCTGGTATGTGGATAGTTGGTAAAGATATTGAACCAGGTAAATATAAAGTTCATCTTACCTATCCACGTGAATATGGTGGAACCATAAATATTTTAACTTACAATTTTACCGATAAATCATACTTTTTATCAGGTGAAGAAGCTGAAGACATTGGAGTTAAAGAATTTGAGGTTGAATTAAAAGAAAATCAGGACTTTATAATTCATCATATATATTCAGTTACTTTAGATAAAGAAAAAACATCACAATAAGGTAGCCTAGCCTACCTTATTTCTTTATGAGGAGGAAACTACATCATGAAAGTAACAAAACGAGGTAATAGTTGGCAATATGATTTTAGGTTTGAAGGTAAACGTTATAGAAAAACGTCATTTAAGACTAAAAGAGATGCTACGCAAGCAGCAAATAAGCTATTAAATGATTTGACGAAAGGATTAATTACCAATAATAAGATTACTCTTACTAAATATTTAAATGATTGGAAAGAAATTTACATAAAAGAATATGTTAGTAGTAAAACTTATAAAAATTATTGTCGATACTGTGAGAAAGTTGAATGTTATTTTAAAGATAAACCATTAGATAAAATAACGAGAAATGAATATCAATTATTTTTAACTAATTTTAAAGATAATTTAAGTCAGGATCAACTAAGTAGATTAAATAAATTTATCACTAAGGCAATTAGTACGGCTATTTTTGATGGTTTAATAACAAAAGATTTTACATTTAATGTTAAGGTTGAATCTTCGAAACCCCCTATTAAACAAGAGAGTGATAAATTTTTCAACATAGATGAATTAAAGAAAATTAAAGATTATTACTTAAGCAAGACTAAATATTATTCAGCTTCTACTCATTTGATATTATTAATGATTGAAACTGGTGGAAGATTTTCAGATTGTATTAATTTAACAAGAAAAGATATTAATGAATTTAAGTTAGAAATATTTTTAAACGGTACCAAAAATAAATCGGCACCTAGATATGTATCAGTATCTAAAACGTTAATACAAATATTACTTAAATATATAGAAAATCATACTTCTTCAATTGAAGGATATGTATTTATAAATAATGGTAAACAAATTACTAATTCATCAGTTAATAAATCGATTAGAGAAGCATGTTCCAAACTAAATATACATAGAAATCTAACTAGTCATGCATTTAGACATACACACGCTTCTATGCTAATACATGAGGGATTAAATATATATTATATATCTAAAAGATTAGGCCACTCATCTATAGATGTAACATTAAAAGATTACGGACATTTATTAAAAGAAACATACGAACAAGACAATAAAAAAGCACTAAAATTGATTGAAAATTTGTGACTAAATATGTGACCAAAATTAAGCTTAAATTAATAGTTTTGTGACCACAATGTGACCAAAAAATAATGTCTATATGTGTCTAAATAAATAAAAAAAGAGTGAAAACGCTGATTTAACAACATTCTCACTCTAAAAGTTCCTAAAATTATATAAAATAATACCGGTGGTCGGGATCGAACCGACACTCCAATAAAGGAACGGGATTTTGAGTCCCGCGCGTCTGCCAATTCCGCCACACCGGCTCAATATATAAACAAAAAACTTCCCAATGGAAGTAAATAATGGAGCGAAAGATAGGATTTACACCTATATCTCATTCCGGGAAGGAATGTGTTCTGAGAGTTGAACTACTCCCGCAAATCTAAAATTGGAGCGGAAGATAGGATTTGCACCTATATCTCATTCCGGGAAGGAATGTGTTCTAAAAGTTGAACTACTCCCGCATAATAACCTGGAGGCGGCAACCGGATTTGAACCGGTGATAAAGGTTTTGCAGACCTCTGCCTTACCACTTGGCTATGCCGCCAATAACTGGGCTAGCTGGATTCGAACCAGCGCATGACGGAGTCAAAGTCCGTTGCCTTACCGCTTGGCTATAGCCCATTAATATAAAGGGCGGTTGAAGGGAATCGAACCCTCGAGTGTCGGAACCACAATCCGATGCGTTAACCACTTCGCCACAACCGCCA
>NZ_KV811746.1:22849-23096 GCF_001813195.1 Staphylococcus sp. HMSC065D05 | reverse complement strand
CAGTTGCTCTACCAATTGAGCTAGGCCGGCTATAGGTATGGTTCAGGACAGAATCGAACTGCCGACACATGGAGCTTCAATCCATTGCTCTACCAACTGAGCTACTGAACCAAAATAAAAATTCGTAATGATACCTCTTTGAAAACTAAGTTTTATATGTTCTGAAAAACAATATGTATTTTAGCTATTTCACCACGAAACCTATATTAGTAATATTGCGGGAGGCGGATTTGAACCACCGACCTTC
>NZ_KV811746.1:0-22749 GCF_001813195.1 Staphylococcus sp. HMSC065D05 | reverse complement strand
AATCCATTGCTCTACCAACTGAGCTACTGAACCATAATTGTAATGGCGGTCTCGACGGGAATCGAACCCGCGATCTCCTGCGTGACAGGCAGGCGTGTTAACCGCTACACTACGAGACCTAATAAAACATGTATTGCGGGAGGCGGATTTGAACCACCGACCTTCGGGTTATGAGCCCGACGAGCTACCGAACTGCTCCATCCCGCGCTAATATTATTTTTGACTACTCGCTAATCATATCATTAAATGGTTAATAATGTCAACACTTTATTTAAATTATTTTAACAATTTCTTTAAATGGTATTAAAGAAAACATGTAACACTTAAGGTTTAATGCCCTCTAAACAATTACCTATTAAGTATATTAACTTAAGACATAATAGTCAATATCGTTTTTCGATTTATTTGTGTAAAAAAATACTTCATATATCATTTTATAATTTTAATTACTAAATGATATGAAATGTTTTCAATAATATTTAATGTTTGCAAGTATAGACTAGGATAGATGTGTAAACATCCTACCTAGTCATATATCCTTGCATTCTGTTAATTAAAGAAGTAAATGTTACAAAACCTTCCTCTTCTAAAAAGTGTCCACCATCTTCTACTACACGTGTATGTCCATTAAGTGTATTCATCAGTCTTTGTGTTTCCTTGTATGAAACATATTGATCATCTTTAGACGTGAGTCCATAAAATTTATCTACTTGTTCTTTTATTTTATCGTAATCGATGGTTACCCCTTTTAAATCTACATCTTCATCTATGTCTTGTGCATCTTCTTTAAATCCTGCGATACTAAAGAAACCTTCAATGTGATGACGCGTTTCTTCAAGAAATTTTAAGGCAGCGATTGAGCCAAACCCGTGTGTCACAAAATATGTATCTTTTTTACGGATATGTAGTTGTTGTTTCATTTCATTAACCCACTCATCAATTTGTGCATGATCATTTGCTTCAAGATTGAATAAAGAAACATCATACCCTTCCAAAGTTAAGTTATGTCTTAACCATTCATACCAATGATTTTTAGAATTACCATGTTTTGAGTGTACAATAATAATGTCTGTCATCTGTCCCCTCACTCCTTTATTAATTCTATTGTAAGCAAAAACACTTTAAAAAGAAATCGAATAAGTTTTCTTGACATATATTTATAGCGTAAATCTAACTTATTACATTCTTCTAATTAAAGTGTCATCATACTATTATAACTCTTCTAATATTTCCTCAACTGCATTCTTTCCTTGTTGTATACAGTCAGGTAAACCAACAGCTTCAAACGGTGCACCTGTAACACGTAATCTAGGATAAGTTGTTTTAATATGTTGTTGAATTTCTTTAATCATTTTGATATGACCCACATGGTATTGGGGCATACTCTTAGGTAACCGATTTACAATTGTAAAATCAGGATCCCCTGAGATGGTCATCATTTGACTTAAGTCTTTTCTAACAATTGATACTAATTCTTCATCGGTGTGATCATCTACTACAGTATCACCTGGTTTTCCTATATATGCTCGAATTAAAACTTTACCTTCTGGAGTAGTAAATGGCCATTTCTTTGATGTCCAAGTACATGCAGTAATATCCGTTTGACTTGTTCTTGCAATAACAAAGCCAGTTCCATCGTACGTATTGGTAATATTTTTCTCATCAAACGCTAAAACAACTGTTGCGACAGTAGTAGAATCCATGTTCTTAAAGTAATCAAATGCAGGATCGTGACTAAACCAATTTAGAAATGCTTGATGTGGCGTAGTTACAAGTAAGCCATTAAATTTTTCTTTACTGTCATCTTCTAATAAAATTTCATAATCTTTTTGCGAAATCAATATATCTTTGACTGGCGTGTTATATCGTATGTCAACACCTTTACTTTCAATATCTTTAACAAGCGCCTCTATAAAAGAACTCAAACCATGTCTAAACTGTTTGAATTGTCCTTTAGGAGCACCTGGATATAATTGACGTTTCTTGATACGTTGTTCTTTTTCATCTTTCATTCCTTTAATCAAACTACCAAATTGTTCCTCTTTTTCTTTAAAATTAGGAAATGTACTCATTAGGCTCAATTGATCAATATCAGTACCATAAATACCACCCATTAGTGGTTCAATTAAGTTCTCTAATACTTCATTACCTAATCGTTGTCTAAAGAAACTACCAACAGAAATATCATTTTCAATTTCTATCGGTTTTTTAAACAAATCAAGTCCCGCTCTTAATTTACCAATAGGTGAAATGAGTCTTGTTTTAATAAATGGTTTAATATCTGTAGGAATTCCCATAATTGAGCCACCAGGAATAGGATATAATTTATTTTTAGCAAAAATATAAGATTGACCAGTAGTATTTGTAATAAGGTCATTTTCTAATCCAATATCTTTTGCCACATCAGTCATAATTGTCTTACGACCTAAATAAGACTCAGGGCCTAACTCAATTGTGTAACCATCTGATCTATATGTTTGAATCTTTCCACCTACTCTATTTGAGGCTTCGAAGATAGTTACTTCAATAGAAGGGTCTTGTTTTTTAATGAAATATGCGCTAGATAAACCAGTGATTCCCGCTCCAATAATTGCCACTTTCTTACTCACTTTTCCCACGCTACCTTTCAGAATTGCTTAAAAATTTATTAAAATACGCTTTATACTGGTTCTAAAAGAAAAAGTATAAAAACAATTCCCCCTATTAAAATGGAGGAATTGTTTTGTTTAATAGGTTTGGATGACAGACTCATTTATATATGTGATTGAATTTCATCAACAATAGCACCGATAAATAATGGATGTGTGTTAGGCATTTCTGGACGATAGTAATTTACCCCAATATCGTCACACACCACTTTACATTCATAATCATTATCATAAAGCACCTCTAAATGTTCACAAACAAAACCTACTGGCGTATAGATAAAGTGCTTATACTGATGTTCCTTATATAAATCACGAGTTAAATCTTGGACATCTGGGCCTAACCAAGGTGTTCCAGTATTTCCCTCTGATTGCCACCCTTCAGCGACATGGATGATATTAGATTCCTGTTTAAGAATTTCCGCTGTTTCATGCAATTCATGAGGATATGGATCATTATTTCTTTCAATTAAACCTTTTGGTAAACTATGTGCAGAAACTACTAATACAGTCTCATCATGTTCTTGACTAGGTATTTGTTCTAATGTTTCATTAATTTTTTCTGTCCAATATTTAATAAATTTTGGCTGCTGATAATAGTGTTTAATATGTGTTAACTGTATACCATATTCATCTGATTTTTCTTGAGCACGTTGATCATAAGAGCCAACAGAAAAACTAGAATAATGAGGTGCAAGTACAACTGTTACTGCTTCTTTAATTCCATCATTATGCATTTGTTCTACTGCTTCTTCAATATATGGAGATATATGTTTTAATCCAAGATAAAGTTTAAAATTCACATCATCTCGTTCTTTATTTAGTGCGTCGAGTAACGCTTCCGCTTGACGATCGGTTGTTCCTGCCAAAGGAGAAAGGCCACCAATAAATTCATATCTATCCTTTAAATCTTGCAGTTCTTCTTCAGTTGGTTTTTTTCCACGTCTAATATCAGTGTAATAAGGCTCTATATCACTTTCTTTATATGGTGTACCATACGCCATTACTAATAAGCCAATTGTTTTAGTCATTAATAAAAACCTTCCTTTTAAATCTTTAATTTGAATCAATGAAGTAAGGTTTGGAATCTAACCAAATCTTTAAAAACTATTTCTCTGTATAATTATGAACAAATTCAGTCACTTTTCGCAAAGTTTCTGGTTTAACTTCTGGAAATACACCGTGACCTAAATTGAAAATATGCTTTCCGCGATCTAAACCTTGATTTAAAATGTCTTTGAGTCGTGATTCTATGACATCCCATGGAGCTAACAGTAAAGACGGGTCTAAATTACCTTGAATTGCTTTATTTACTCCCATTTTGTCAGCTTGCTTTATTGAAGTTCTCCAATCAAGACCTAGTACATCTATCGGTAAATCATTCCATTCATTAATTAAATGACTTGCACCGACACCAAAAAGAATGATAGGTACATCATAATAAGCTTTAATGCCAGAAATCAATTTATTCATGGCCGGCTTAATATAATAGCGATAGTCCTTCACATTAAGTGCACCAACCCATGAATCAAAAATCTGAATGATTTCCGCTCCTGCTTCAACTTGTGCTACAACATAATCAATAGAAATGTCGACGAGATGGTTCATTAAAGCGAACCATGTTCCCTCATCTCTATACATCATCGCTTTAGTAAAATTATAATTTTTTGAAGGCCCCCCTTCAATCATATAAGATGCTAAAGTAAATGGTGCTCCTGTAAAACCTATTAAAGGTACATTAAGTTTTTCTTCTGTGAGTAACTTAATTGTATCTAATACATATGGGACATCTCTTTTAGGATCTATTTGCGATAGCTTTTCTACATCTTTAACAGTTTGAATAGGATTGGAGATTACAGGTCCTATACCTGATTTAATTTCGACATCTACACCAATTGGTTTGAGTGGTGTCATAATATCTTTATACAATACTGCCGCATCGGTTTGATAATTATCTACTGGTAAATGTGTCACATATGCACACAATTCCGGTTGATGCGTGATTTCAAATAGAGAATATTTTTCTTTTAATTTTCGATACTCAGGTTGAGAACGTCCAGCCTGTCTCATAAACCAAACAGGTGTATGTGACGTACTTTCTCCTTTTATAGCTTTTAAAATTGTATCGTTTTTGCTGCGCACCCTTGAGTCCCCCCACAATTGAATCATTCTTACCAATGATAGCATATTGTACTTAATTAAGTATTTTAATATGCTTAAATGTCACAAAAAAGACATACTACATTTGACTGTATCAAGTGGATAAAATTTTTTAATAAGAGATCTTTTTTTACTAAAAGTTGGATAGATATTAAATTACACGACTAATATTAAATAATTTATGATTTTGTTTAATTTGACATCTAAAAATAAGTTACTTTTTATACAAATTAATCAACTTTATTTGTATATAGAAAAGTAGGCTCGTATAATAAATTAAAACAAAGGAGGAATGAGCCATGTATTTATATACATCTTATGGGACTTATCATTTTTTAAATCAAATTAAACTTAATCATCAAGAACATAGTTTATTTCAATTTTCTACTAATGATTCTTCAGTAATCTTAGAGGAGTCTGAGGGAAAATCAATCTTAAAACATCCTAGTGCATATCAAGTGATTGATAGCATAGGTGAATTTAACGAACATCATTTTTATAGTGCTATTTTTGTTCCTACGTCTGAAGACCATCGTCAACAGTTAGAGAAAAAATTATTACACGTAGACGTACCTTTAAGTAATTTTGGTGGTTTTAAAAGCTATCGTTTATTAAAACCTACTGAGGGGTCTACCTACAAAATTTACTTTGGTTTTGCAAATCGAACAGCATATGAAGATTTCAAAGCTTCTAATATATTTAAGGAAAACTTTTCAAAAGATGCATTGAGCCAATACTTTGGTGCTAGTGGTCAACATTCCAGTTACTTTGAAAGATATTTATATCCAATAGAAGATCATTAATTAGTCAAAACAAATTATATATTCAACAAATTTAAACACAGTTATTTAGTCTACTTATTAATTATAAGGATTGATGTTAAGAAACATTTCAACTGTGGATAGATATCTTTCAATTGCATTTTCTATAGAATTTCTAAGTGCATTTTTCTATTTGTGGCAATTGTTTATACGACAAGATGCCTATGACATCACACATGGTCATAGGCATCTTGTCGTATATAGTTAAATACTTTTACTTATTCTCATTTACAATGATTAAAATACCAATTTTACTCTATCTTTAATTTAGCCAAGATGTATAACTTCTTAGCTATAGATTTAATTAGAGGCCATTTAATCCTCAAACTCATCTCAATTTTTATTTAAAAAAGTAACCTCCATATTTACTATGGAAGTTACCGAATGATTTATAGTTGTCATATAATCTCGTTATATTAAAAAACAAAATGAAAGAGTTTTTGAACTGTTCCGTTTTCAATGATAATGAATAGACCTAAACCAATATAGACTATTGACATTATCCACCTACTAAACCTTTCAATGATTTCACCTAGGCCTGGTATATTAGCTAATTTTTGAGCGGTAAAGACAAGAATAAAAATTAAAATTAAAAATGTGATTAAAGTAATAACTAATTCATAATTATTTATAGTAGTGAAATATGGTACAAATAATCCAATATTATCTGCACCACAACTTGCTAGTGTGACTACTGCAACAGATTTTGATAACTCAGATAATCCTTTTTTATTTAGTTCATCTTTAGCTCTTCTTTCCCCTTCACAATCATCGAATATAGCAACCTTAATTCCTAAATAAATTGGTATAAGACCAAGCAATCCTAAAATCCATTTATCTGGTACATAGTTAAGTACATAAGCCAAAAACAAACTGACAATAATTAAAGTTAATGACCCTAGATATTGTCCAATATAAATATCTTTGTACTGTTGATAATTGTTTGCTCTTGCAAAAAAAATTAATAATATGACTAATAAATCAACCGCTGTAGCAATATACAGGATGGCGGCTGTCGTTATCGTTTCAAACATTCAATCCCTCTTTTGACTATATTAAATTAAAATAAAGTTTACTCTAACTAAATTTGATTTAGTCACGTAATAATGTTTCTTGATATTTTAATTTTTTAATTGTATTTCGAATGGTTAGCCAACCTACTATAAAGAATAATACAGCAAAAAAGAATAATTCATGGTGTTTGATTACATATACAATCGTAAATGTAATAGCGATGATGATCATCAAGCGATTTAAAAATTGCTGATATCCTGTAATTACTTTTGTATCAGATACAGGCCAAACTTGAGGCCATAAACCGTATGCCTGCTGCGTATAAAATTGAGACATCTGTAATAAAATAATATACATAAACAAACTACCGATAATTAATGAAACAACTGGTTGTGATAACCATACCATTAATATCAAAGCGATAATAACTAATCTTAAAATAATAGAAAAAGCATCGCGTCCTCTGACAAAACTTCTTATAAATAAATATAAGTACATCCGATTCTCATTGAATTTAGTACCTTTAGGAACGGGTAGTAAGAAATCAAGATAACTACGACGTACTGCTGATTCTCTTAGGTGTTTTACGTCTGTAAACATATTAACGAATTTATAATAATTTGTGTGATGTTGTTGTTCAATTGCAATCACTTTTTCCCAAGGAAGCAAATAGTGATCAGCTCTAGTCTTTAGGACTATATAAATTACAAATAATAAAATCATTATTAAAAAAGCTAAATAGTTATGAAATTTTAAAATGATGTAATGCGTTACTGCTAAAGGTATAAATAATAATAAGTTGATAATGAACACATTTTTATTTAATTTAACCCATTGCCATTTGATGAGTAATACCAAATATGGATATAGCAATGTACTTATAGAAAATGCGATATAAAATCCATAATCATTGTGACTTAATTTATAAAACAATGGAAAGAACACGATTAGCAAAATGAATGGTAAACTGATTCTTGAAATATAACTATAAAACAGACTTGCTTTAATATAATTTTTCATGTGTCTTTCAAAAGGTAGTAAGAAGATTTGGTCCGCTTCTTTCAAGAGTGTACGAATTGGGAATAATGAAACAACAGCTATTGCTATACTAGCAAATAGTGCATAGTCTATTTGGGGAGGAATGTGACTTAACCACTCGCCATATCCAAATATAAATGCTCCTAATAGTATAAGTAGAAAAACCGTAAAGTGACCATTAAATATAAATTTATTATAATAGTTTTTCTCCTTACGTATAGCGTGTTGTCGTTTTCTAAACAAAGTTAATGCCTCGTTATTCATAAGCACTACTACCTTGTGTGACATGGATGTAAATATCATCTAAAGTTTTATCTTTTAATCCTGTTTGTTCCCGTAACTCTTCAAGATTACCAAATGCAACAATTTCACCTTTATCCAAAATAATAAACCTATCACAATACCTTTCGGCTGTAGCCAAAATATGTGTACTCATTAAAACTGTTCGATTTTCATTTCTTTTTTCTACCATTAAATCTAACATAGACTGTATCCCCAAAGGATCTAAACCGAGGAAAGGTTCGTCAATAATATATAATTCTGGATCAACTATAAATGCACAAATAATCATCACTTTTTGTTTCATCCCTTTAGAAAAATGGCTTGGAAATACTTTAAGTTCATTTTCTAATCTAAAAACTTTAAGCAATGGTTTAGCTCGACGCATAGCCTCTTCTCTACTTAATTGATAAGCCATCGCCGTCATTTCAATGTGCTCCTCTAAAGTTAGTTCATCATAGATGACTGGTGATTCAGGTATATAAGATAACTTTCTTCTATAATTTTCAATATCTTCATTAATTCTAATATTTGAAATTGATAATTTGCCTTCCATTGGATTAATCAATCCTAGCATATGTTTAATTGTAGTACTTTTCCCAGCACCATTTAGACCTATTAAACCTACAATTTCACCTTTTTCTAATTCAAAATTCAAATCTTTAATTACAGGTTTTTTTCCATATCCGCCTGTAAGATGTTCAACTTTTACTGTCATAAGGCACCTCCATTGACTTTATTGTATCAAAAAAAATTATATAGACCTAAAAATAATCTTTACAATGATGTAGTTTTAAAAAATGAATGATATAATATGAACAAACATTTGTAGAGGAGTGTCATTATTATGTCAGAAACGATATTCAGTAAAATTATCTCAGGTGAGATTCCTAGTTTTAAGATATATGAAAATGATTATGTTTATGCATTCCTTGATATATCTCAAGTTTCAAAAGGACATACACTACTAGTACCTAAAAAACCTTCAGAAAATATATTTGAAACTGATGAAGAGACAATGAAACATATAGGGGTTGCTTTACCTAAAGTGGCAAATGCAATCAAAAACGCATTTCACCCTGACGGCTTGAACATTATTCAAAATAATGGTGAATATGCCGATCAATCAGTATTTCACATTCATTTCCATTTAATACCGAGATATGAAAATGATATAGACGGATTTGGCTATAAATGGGAAACACATGAAGATGTAATCGATGATGAAACTAAACAAAAAATAGCAACACAAATTCAAGCACAAATGTCTTAATCATGCATATTTCTTGTTATACTGGGTATGAAATAACTATTACAATTATCCGACAAACAAAGTGAGGAGAATCATAATGAAAGTCTCAAGAATATTATTTGGTTTAGGTGTAGGTGCTGTTGCAGGATTTGCAGTTGCTTTAAGACATCGTGATGACCAAAGCGTAAAAAATCATACGATTGATGCTAGTCAACCTACTGGCGCTCAATCAGAATTACAACGTGAAATAGAGAATATGAAACAATCCTTCAATGATATTCTTAATTACGGTTCACAAATTAAGAATGAAAGTATTGAATTTGGAAGTTCAATTGGTGAGGAGTTTAAAGGATTGATTGGTAATTTTAAATCAGATATTAATCCAAACATCGAAAAATTACAAAGTCACATCGAAAATTTACAAAACCGTGGCGAAGATATTAGTAATAACCTTTCAAACGATAAATAGTTTAAAACTATGGCAACTAAGCCATAGTTTTTTTACTTCTAAATCATAGACAGCTCAAACTTTTCACTGAGCAAAACCAACAAATATTGGCAATATCTATTGACTATTGAGCAAAAGACATAGATAATACGTAACGAACATTAACATAGAGAAGAGGCATATATTATGTTTTTATGTACTCGGCAAATCGATATACATGCACGATTCGGTATTCAAAGAATTGCATTCTTAAGTTTAGTTGCGACAATATTTACATTTTTAGTTAGTTATGAAGTGATGTATTATTTTTTAGATACACCACTTTCAGATAGACATTTTTTTGTACTCATAGTGTTTATATTGCTCATGTACCCTATTCATAAAATAGTACATCTTTTATTCTTTTTGCCCTATTATAAATCTTTTAAAATCCATAAATTATCTAGTAAGAAATGGGTACCATATTTTAATACTTATGTTAATACGCCTGTTCACAAAATTTATTTTTGTATTAATCTCATTCTACCCATCTTTTTCTTATCTGGTATCTTTATAATGCTAAGTGTATATTTACCTCAATATGGACATTATTTTATGTTTTTATTATCACTTAACATAGGCTGTTCAATGATGGATATTTTATATTTAAAGATACTTTTATTTTCAAATGATGGACACTATGTCGAAGAACATCAATCGGGTCTTCATATTTTAAATAAGGTAGACAATCCTTATACACAACACTGATTTTTAAAATCATTTACAAAGATTAGATGCAACAATTTTTATATTTATAAATAAAATATGCATAATTAAATCGCTATCAATTATGTAGCTATACCCCCTTTCCTTGTCATACTATAGTCTGAGGAAAGGGGTTTCTAATTGGTTGATGATTAATAATATGTTATATTTACGATGATTAATACATAAAGGAGCTATCAACTTATGAAATTAATGAATAAAATTATTGTACCCGTAACTGCAAGTGCACTTTTGTTAGGTGCCTGCGGTTCAAATGCAACTGAATCGAAGGATAACACACTTATTTCTTCTAAAGCTGGTGATGTTAAAGTTGCTGACGTAATGAAAAAAATGGGCAAAGAACAAATTGCAAACACATCTTTTAGCATTGTATTAAACAAAATTTTAGCAGATAAATATAAAGATAAAGTAGATACAAAAGATATTGATAAAGATATTAAAAAAGAAGAGAAACAATACGGTGGTAAGGATCAATTTGAAAGCATGCTAAAACAACAAGGTATGTCACTTGATGATTATAAAGAGCAGAAGAAATTATCAGCTTATCAGAAACAATTGTTACTTGATAAAGTTAATGTATCAGATAAAGAGATCAAAGAAAACTCTAAAAAAGCATCACACATTTTAATTAAAGTTAAATCTAAATCTAGTGATAAAGAAGGTTTATCAGATAAAAAAGCGAAAGAAAAAGCTGAAAAAATTCAAAAAGAAGTAGAAAAGAATCCAAATAAGTTTGGAGAAATAGCGAAAAAAGAATCAATGGATAGTTCTTCAGCTAAGAAGGATGGTTCATTAGGTTATGTGATTAAAGGTCAAATGGTAGATAGCTTCGAAAAAGCACTATTTAAATTAAAAGAAGGAGAAGTTTCTAAAGTCGTAAAAACAGACTATGGCTATCACATTATAAAAGCAGATAAAGAAACTGATTTTAATAGTGAAAAATCAAATATCAAACAAAAATTAATCGAAGAAAAAGTACAGAAGAAACCTAAATTATTAACTGATGCATACAAAGAATTATTAAAAGAGTATAAAGTGGACTACAAAGATAGAGATATTAAAAAAGCAATTGAGGATTCTATTCTTGATCCAGATAAATTAAAACAACAACAGCAACAACAATCACAAGGTGGTTCTGGATTAACTAATTCAGGTTCGTAATTCCTTTCTAACATGATTGTCGTAAGTTGAAATATTCATCACTCATGTTATAATATAGTTAACAAAGATATCTATCATATATGCACTAACCCCCTTACTATGCCAGTAGTAAGGGGGTTTTAGTGTGGCTAAGTTTAAAAATGTCGCCTATCGATGTTTGTCATTACGTTGACGTAGCCAATGCGTAAACAACGCAACTATACAACCACTAATAACAGTGGTGATGATGTGTACAAAGATATCTAAAATCATATATGCACCTCCTTCCCTTCGTCATATGACGCCTGAGAAGTAAAGTTAGGCGACTAATTTATTATAACACGTTGATTAACAAACATTAAAAAAGTACAAAGACTCTAAGAATAGATACTTCTTTAAAATTATCTATTCATTAAAAGTAACTTTGTACTATTGAACTTGAATTTAATCAAGTGTTGTTGGATTATAAAATTGTCTATTTTCTAAACCAAAAATTCTTTCTGTAAATTGACCTTTTTCTGTTTTTTTGAAAGCTTTATCAAACATGTTCATTTTAGCATCAATATTATCTATAAAATAAAGTATTTCAGCTTCCTTTAAATGAGGCAATTTAGGCGATCCGAACTCCATTTTACCATGATGCGCTAAAATCATATGTCTAAGTAACATTACCTCTTCTCCATCAATACCTAACTCTTTGGCTGTTTCAGCAACTTCATCACTTGCTATAGAGATATGACCAAGTAAATTTCCTTCAACAGTATAAGTCGTCGCCACTGGACCACTCAATTCTCTTACTTTACCTAAATCATGCAAAATGATAGCACTGTATAATAGACTTCTATTCAACAGAGGATAAATATCACATATAGATTTTGCTATACGCAACATTGTTAAAACATGATAACTTAATCCACTCGCAAAATTATGATGATGCGAACTTGCTGCTGGATAAGTGAAAAAACGATCTTGATACTTTTTAATTAAATGTCTAGTAATGCGTTGTAAGTTTGCATTTTCAATATCTAACATAAAATGCGATAATTCCTCTTGTATTTCTGAGGGCGACATTGGCGCACCGTCAACAAAGTCTTTAGTTGACACTTTGTCTTCAGCTTGTGCAAGACGTATTTGATGTATTTTCATCTGTTTGCGTCCACGATAATTGATGATATCACCTTTGACATGAACTATTGTTTCTGGCTTTAAAGTTTGCATATCATCTTTCGTAGCAGTCCATAATTTAGCTTCAATATCACCACTTTTATCTTGCAGAAATAGTGTCAAGTAATCTTTACCCTGAGCTGTAACACCTTGAGTTGCACGATGAATCAAGAAAAAATGATCCACTGAGTCGCCGGGATTTAATTTTTCTACATTTCTCATTTTTTCCCGCCTTCCTGTAATTTATTTAAAGTTAATACTTCTTTAGCCGGTATGACATGATCTTTTGTACAAGTAAAATAAAGTATTTGATAATGTTCTGATAGTTCTCTCAAATATTTCAACATACGCTCTTTACGATATTTATCAAAATGAACAAATGCATCATCTACAATCACTGGGAATGGATAGTACGGTTTTAATACTTTAATAAGACTAATACGTAAAGCCACATATAATAATTCTTTTGTAGATTGACTCAACTCAACTGGCTCAAATACTTGTCCGTTAGAATGCTTTACATGTATTTTATGATTTTCAGTATAATTAATCATATTGTAAGTACCATTTGTTAAATTTTTAAAAATAGATACAGCTTCATTAATCACTTGTGGTAGACGCTTATCCTTTATTTGCTTGATATGTTCTTCCACTAAAGCTTGCATATAACTTAAGCTTGCCCAATCCTTAGCAATATCGTTAAGTCTATTTTTTAAGCTATAATATTCATGTCTTAATTGTGCTAAAGTTCTATCTGTTTCCATATGATTAATCTGAGCATTTAAATCACTAACTTCTGCTTGCATTTCTAAAAATTGATCATTGTAATCGTCAACTTGTTTAGCCAATCTATGATCTTCTTCTTCTAGTTGAGCAGTAGTTTTCTCACTTAATTGCGAACTCATTTCATAAGTATAATTTTGATTTTCTAAATATTGATTTAAATCAATAAATCGATTTAAATCATTTTGATAGGTTTCAAAATGATGATGATGTGTATAATAATCTTCTTCATTATCTACATCAACATAATCAAATAATTCCTTAATCATTTGATTCGTTTCACTTAAGCGTGACTTCAATTGCTTTAATTCATTATTGAGTAATTGCATTTCATTTTGATTTTTATTCCAAGCCTCATTTTGTTCCTCTGCATTTTTTAACCACTGTTTCACATCATGGAAGAAAGACATCTGATTAAATTGTTTTAGATGTGGTTCAGTTACAGATTGTGCACGTTCATAAAAGTGATTGATATCTTTTAGTAGATTCTTGCGTTGTTGATTTAAATCAATAATGTATTTATCATGCGCTTTAATTTGACTAATGGTTGAGACACTCTCAACCACTAATTCATCTGAAAGTTTTTCTGATAAATGTAACTCTTTTTTTATTTCAATGATGCTATTTTTTAGACTATCAAGTCGCTCATTTGCAGTCGTTAATGATTGATTGATATATTGATGTTTTTCTTCAAGTATTTTTTTATTTTTCTTTGCATGGCGCCATTGTTCACGAACTCGTTGTTGATGTTCTAAATCGAAGTCAAGATTATATTCTTTTTCAAGTTGTGTGAGTTGGTTTTCTAAATCATTAATTTCTTGACTAATTGCTGTGCTATAATCTACTGCTTTAGATTTAGAAAAGATGATACCTACTACAAAAATCACAGTTAATAGAGCAAATATTATTCCAAAAATAAGATTTGCAGTGAAAAAAGAAAATATAGAAAGTGCTGCTGATAGAATAGTCAAAACAATAAATCCTATTCTTAAAAACTTTTGTCTTTTATTTTTTTGTGTTTGTTCTTCTTCAAATGTTTCTTTTAACTTTTCATATAAGTTCTCTTTTTCATGTAATTCTAAAACTTGTTGTGTATATTCCTTTTTCTTTTCAAAGGTTTCGTCAGGAACAAGCTCATTCTCAACTTGATTAATCTCATTAGAATTAGAGTTTCTTTCAATTTTATTTTCTTCAAGTCCACGTTCTAACTGGTTGATATAAGCAATTTGTTCTTGCTTGCCTAATACTAAATCACTTATATGACTTTTCATCGCTTCAGTACTATCTGTGTCGTAAAACACTTCTTGCCAACCTATATTAGATTGAAGAGCTTCTAGTTCACGTTGCTTATCAGCAATATCTTTCTCAATTGAACGTAATTCAAATTCTTTTTGTTTAATTTCAGTTTCTTGTTGATAAAGACTATTAAACGAATCAATATACTTTTGGTCTACTGGATTGATAGACTCCGCCTCTTTATTTAATAAGCTTAATCTTTCTTCTCGCAAACTTTTATCTCGTTCAAGTGATTGTTTGTGAGATTTGGCAGTTTCGTATCTATCTATCCCTTTTTCAGGAAAATTTATAGGCTCTATATTAAGTGATTGTTCCAACCTTTTCCATTCTTGTGTTTGATCATGTAGAGCAACCTCTTTTTGTTTTCGCTCATGCATTTTTGATAATTGATTTAAATTTTGCTTCAAATTTTCTAGTCTTCTTGATGATTTATCTTTATCGTCTACAAGCCGATGATATGTATCAAGTTTACTTTCTTCATTTCGAATTTGATTTTCTAATTGTTTAAGTTGCTCAATTTGTTGATTAATAATTGGATTTTTTCCAGATTTTTTATATAATTCTTCTTTCTTTTGTCCAATTCTATCTCTCATACTTGTAAATTCAGTTGACCCAAGTGCACCTGCTTCTAATAAGTAATCTTGTAGCTGTTCTTCATCTAGATTTTTATGAATATCTTGAAGACCTAAAACGTCAAAAGAGAATATACCTTGATATGTTTTCTTTGAAATGTAATTAAGTTTTTTATTTAGCCAAACTTCATCTCGTATAGTACCATCTTTAAGATAAATTTTGACATCTCCATGTGCACTTCCCTTGATTCTCTCAACTTCTGCTTCAATGCCATCGTCGAAAATGAGGGATAATTTCCCGCCATATTGATTACCTAATCTTGGTTCTAAACGTGGTTCTTTGGACTTTTTAGTAGGAAATCCGAACAAAATAGAGTGAATAAATGCTTGAATGGTAGATTTACCAGCTTCATTCTCACCAAATATCTCAGTGAATTGACGATTAAATTCAATTTTACGTTGAACAAATTGTCCGTATCCGTATATTTCTAATGATTTAATTATCATTTTGTTCACCTCTCATTTCATCCTTTAAAAGGCTTTCTGCATGATTGACTAACTCAACTTTATCAAATTCATTGTAGTCATCTAAAAACTTAGAAGCCCTTGGATTTAGATATAAATCAGTCATTGCCGAATCAAAAAGTGACGCATCATCAAGTAATTCCGGTGAAAACTCTTTCACTATTGGCATTTCATCATTTTGAACATATTGAAGATTTAAATCTTCAATAAAAACAAATTGGTTTTCGTTTTCTTCGAACTCAGTAATCATTTCTTTTAGTTGAATTAAATCTTGTGGTGCAATTATGTCTTCACTATTAATGCGTACGTTCAATCTATAAAATGATTTACCTTCAGGTCTTACTTTATCTTTAAAAGATTGAATAACATCATAAAGTCCTTGTTTAGATGTATGATCAGTTTCAATTGTAGCTTCTTCAAATTTAATAAATTGAGTAGGATAAAATTGTGAAGTGAGTTTAAGGTGATCACCTTCGACCAATAGACAACCTTTTTCTCCTAATTCATTGAAATGTCTTCCTTGGATATTACCTGGATAGTTAATGACTGGCATATCACTTAACTGTTCACGTTGGTGTATATGTCCTAATGCCCAGTAGTGGTATAAACGTTGATTTAAGTCTTCTAATCTAAATTCAGTATAACGGTCTTTCACCGAAGATTTACTATAAGTTCCATGTAATACACCAATATGAATGCCCTTTTGACCTTGACTCGATGGGTATGCGTCTATTTTATTTTCATAACTCGCATCATTTTGATAGCTGAATCCATGAATATAAATCGTTTCTCCTGATTTAGTAATAGCTTGATATGTCTCCACTTGATTTGAAAATACGGATACGTTATTAGGCCACTGACTTGTTATTTTAGAAGTAAGAGGATCGTGGTTGCCATGGCAAATATAAACAAATATTTGTTCTTTTCTTAGTCTTTCAAATTGTTCATTTAAAAAGACTTCAGCACGCAATGTACGATTCTCACTATCAAATAAATCACCTGCTATAATAATAAAATCGACTTCCTGTTTTAAAGCTAAGTCGACTATGTTTTTAAAACTTTCATATGCACTCTTTTGGACATCTTCAAAAATATTTGGACTGAGATAACTTTTAGATTTGAAAGGACTGTCCAAATGCAAATCAGCACAGTGTATAAATTTAACCATAAGTTTGATTCTCCTTAGAATATCTGCAAAGTTAATTAAAAAAATGTACAAGATTATTTATGCATTAATGTGATGCATAAAGTATATAAACTAAAATTTTACAGTATGAATGATGAGAAATATTTTTTCCTTATATTCTTTCATTTTACCATATCTGTTTGTTGACAGTCGATGAAGAATGCATTGATTTAAAAATAATAAGACATAAATAAGAAAGCCTGGAACAATTATTATGTCCCAGGCTCAATCAAAGTAGATATTGATTAACTAATTAGTCAGCGTAAATTTCATCTAAAGGTTTTACGATGATTTGATTAATTTCTTGGAATACTTGGCTCATTTTTTGCTCAGCATTCATTAATTCAGAAATATTTTCGTCTTTTTCTATAGCTTGAGCTTGTTCTTGAGCTTTTTGTAAATCTTCTTCAGGAATTTCTTCCCCTTGCATTTGTTTTTGTTGGAAGCTCATTTGAGTTTCACGGAATTCATCAAATAATTTTTTTGATTCTTCATTTTCTTTTACTTTAGCAAATGCATCTTTGATAGCTTTATATTCATCACTATCTCTTAAAGCTTGTTCTAATTGATTTGCATAATCATATAAATTTACTGCCATAAGTCTTTGCACTCCTTTGAGTTAATTTGTGTTTTTAACCACTCGTAGAATACTTTAACATATCTGTCACTATTAGACAAAGATTGCAATTACTCCTTGGAAAAATCCAATGATACCTCCTAATATAAATCCTAATGTCATGATTAATTTTAATTCTTTGTTGGCAATTTCAATAATTAGATTTTCAATATACTTTAAGTCGAATGTATTAATCTGTTCTTCAATTAATTGACGTAAATTAATCTTTTTCATAATGTTTGTTAAATGTGTTGAAGTACCTTTAATAATTAAATCAGTCATACGTTTTGATGTATCATCTTCTAGGAATTGAATAAACTGCGGAACAATTTGGTTAATAGGTCTCTGTGTTTTATCTTTTAGATTTAGATAAGTTTTTAATTCATTAAGTACTAATTGACTATAATTTTTAAATTGTTGTGCTTTAATGATTTCATCTAAGTTCTTATCTTTAAATGTTTCATACTCATCATTTAATACTTTAGTAATTATTATTTGAGATTGCGGATGTTGAGTTAGTCTAATCAACTCTTGTTGAATTCTATCAGCAATGCTTTCTTTTGTCATAAACATCTGTAGTAAACCAATGATGCGTCCCTTTTCATTGAAAAATGTGTCTAACATTTCATAAATATCACGTTCACCTTTTTCAGAACTTAAATAATTTCTAGCCCTTTCACATAAGAAGTCAGTAATATATTCTATTTGACCTTTACATTGGTCTAAGAAAGACTGAGGTAATATTTCACTTAACTTTCTGTATTTATTTTTCTCATACCAAAAGTTTAGTTTACTTAAAACTTTAGTAGTCAATTTATAATCTACCAACTCATTAACATCTATCCCTAAAAATTTAGCTATATTTTTAATTGTCACATCATCATTTTTTAATTTACTTATTTGTTTTTGGATTAGTTGCTGTATCATATTTCTCGATTGTTGTTGATTTAGCTTCTGTCGAATTAATTCTTCAGTAATAAGATGTTCCTCAATAACTTGTCCAATTTTTCTAGCGATTTCCTCACGACGTTTTGGAATCAAACCTGGTGTGAATGGAATACGAAACCTAAAAATATAATACGGTTTGAATGGATGAAATAACATTTTAATTGCAATCATATTAGTTACTCCACCAATTATTGCTCCTAAAATTATCATAAAAACTACTAATAATATGGAATGCATCATTTAAACTCCCTTTTAATAGAAAATGTTTCAAAACTATTTCATTTTACTCACTTATAAAAAAACGATGAAACCAAAAAGTTGTCTCATCGTCTAACACTTATGCTCCTGAATTTTTTATGATATTAAGATCAAAGTGATTCAATCATAAAATGATTCTTCTATCACTTATGTATTTATGTCTATACGTGTATTAATTCTTCTTTAGCATTTCTATTGAAGTAAGTTTCAGCTTCTCTCATTTTTGAAGTACCAAAGATCGGTTGTTTTTCATTATTAAGAACACGATAAATGTTACTTACTTTATTACTTTGTAAAATGAAACCATTACGTGTATCAATAGTATTCCAGTAAATATCACTTGTTGTTGAGTGATTTGGATAAGCACAATGGTTTCTAGAAATTGTTTGTACGATTTCAAGCGGGTCACAACCGAATGTACTATTTAATACATCTGAATCTCTGAATAAAGCACAAATTGATACGCATGTAGTCCAGTTTGGTAGAACTCTTTCTTTTTCAATTTGAACCAATGTTTTCTTGGAAAGTCCAATGGTTTGTGCCATTGTATCTTGTGTATAGCCTGCTTCTATACGGACCATCTTAAATTTTGTTTGAATTAAATCTGTGAAACTCTGTCTATCCATTCTATTTATCTACCTTTCTCATTGGAAATATTTTATCCGGACACAAGAAATTGCAATAATACACATTTCTTGAAACACAAATTACATCTTAATATATTTTCAATAAAAATAAAAGAGTAAATACGTTTTTGAGTCTATTTTTATAATAGGCATAATTATCAAAATAATTAGACAGTAATATTAATCTACAAGCAGAATTATAATTGCTGTAAGTGTTATTGGCTAAAAACTCAACTTAACACAATTACATTCATAAAAATTAAAATAATTTTTAAATCAATTTATTTTCCATTGCATAAATAGCGGCTTGAGTTCTATCGGAGACTTCTAGTTTGCTAAAAATATGACTCACATGTGTTTTTACTGTCTTTTCTGATACAAACAATGCTCTTGCAATTTCTTTATTTGTTTTACCTTTAACCATTTCTTTAAGTACTTCTTTTTCACGTTTAGATAACTTATTCGTATAATGTGGTTTTTTTGATACGGCCTTAATCACGCTTTTAGCTTGAGGATGTATGATACGTTCACCTTGCAAAACTTTATGAATTGTCTCAATTAACTTTTGAGGTTCAACATCTTTCATTTCATACCCATCAGCTCCTTTATCAATAGCTGAAATAACATGTTCATCATCTACATAGCTCGTAAGTACTAATACTTTGATTTCAGGATATTGTTGTTTGAGTATTTCAGTAATTTCTATACCATTCATCTCTGGCATTACTAAGTCTAGAAGCACGATGTCCGGTCTTTCATTGTTTTTTAAATAAGATAAAAATGTTGCACCATCTTTGAAACCCTTTAAAACTGATAAATCATCTACAGTTGATAATAAAAATTCTAAACCTTGCCTTACAATATAGTGATCATCGACGAGAATGACTTTATGCATAAGGATGCTCCTTTAATTTCAATGGAATTTTAATATAAATCCGAGTGCCATGATTTATTTTTGATTCTATAGTAACTTTACCGTTCAAATACTGTGTACGTTGCTTTATGTTTTTTAAACCATTAAATAAAAACGTATTAATTGATTGCGTGTCAAAACCTTGACCGTTATCTCTAATATCTATCTCAAGATATTCAACATTTTGTGATAAATCAAGATAAACTTTGTTGGTTTTAGCGTGCTTAATAACATTATTCATTGCTTCCTGAATAATTCTGTATACATTTTCTTCGATATCATTAGATAAATCTATTAGTCCATTAATAGTCACTTTCAAATCTAGTCCTAACATTTTACTATAATAGTGTAATGCATGGATTAAGCCTTGTTCTAATCCAACTGGTTTTAGTTGCCAAATCAGTGCTCTCATTTCATTTACTGCATTTTGACTTGTTTCCTCAATAGTCTTAAAAGCCTTTTGCGCTTGCTCGTCAGTAGTTATCCCTTTTGCAGCGTGAGCCGTTAATTTTAAAGAAAATAACATTTGATTTACTGAATCATGTAAGTCTCTAGCTAGTCGATTACGTTCATTAATTTTGGCATTTTCTTTTTCTTTATTAGTTAGCTGAATTCTCTTTATAGCTGAACCAATTTGAAATGCTACAGATTCTAATAGTTCTAAGTCTTCTTCACTATAATGTTCTTTGTTGGGAGATGCTACGTTAAGCAAACCGAATCTTTCACTCCCAGACTGCAATGGAACAGTAGCATGGTGAGTAATATGATTCGTTTCTTTATCATAAGCATGATTAGCTAAATTGATTCTAGAACAATTTATTATATTAGAAGCTTTAGTTAATTTATGATTTTGATATGCTTGCACACACCAGCAAGAACCATTTGTCAAATAGTAACAAGAGTTTTTAGATAAAGCTTCAGGTAAATCTACAGAGGAAACTAAATCATGGTGCCCCTCTTCATCAATATAGAAAATCCAACCAGTTGAAAAGTCGCTCCCATTTATAAGTAAACGCAAAGCCCCTTGCATCATGCTATATATTTCAGTTTCTTCATTTAGAAATTCGGCTATTTCCTTAAGTAATGCAAGTCTAGTTGGTTTCTCCATTATATCCCCTCAAATTTAACATTTTATCATTATTATACAACTCATTCTTTATTTTTAAAAACTCACAATGCCGATGTTATTAAAACTTTCAAAATAAAACAAGTTATAGAGTCGCACAAATATATGATATGATAGAACTGAATTTATAGGAGGAAAAAATGAAATTTACAATACCTAAACAATTTAACGATTATACATTGAGAGAGATTTTTCAATATTTAAAATTACCTAAAAAGGACTTACATCAACTGAATATGTCTAAAGAAATCTTAATTAATGAAGAGTACGGTACATTATTAAATAATGTTAAAACCGGTGATTATGTTGAGATACCAACACCTAATGAAGTAAGTAACTATTTACCAAGTTATCGATATGCTCAAATTTATTACGAGGATGATGACTTGGCCATTGTCATGAAACCAAAGGGTGTTAAAACGCATCCCAATGATTTAAAAGAGAGCAACACACTTATGAACCATGTGATTTACACTGTTGATAGTGAATATGTTGAGCCCATACATCGATTAGATCAGGAAACAGTAGGTTTATTGATAGTTGCTAAGAATCCGCTTATGAAAAAAATCTTAGACCGAATGTTAGAATATAATGAAATTACGCGTATATATAAAGCAAATGTAAAAGCGTTGTTACCTATTAAACCACAAACGATAGATATGCCTATTGGTAAAGATAAATTTCATTCAAACAAACGAAGAATTTCCAACACAGGTCAACATGCAATCACTCACATTATTGACTCTAAAATGATTAAAGAGGGTGTATGTCAACTGGACATTAAATTAGATACAGGTCGAACACACCAAATTCGTGTGCACCTTGCTGAGATTGGCCATCCAGTTATTGGGGATCCACTTTATGGAACTTCAACATTACGACAATTAGAGCTAAATAGTCATCAAATTGAATTTACTCATCCACTGACTCAAGAAATTATTTCTGTAAGTCTAGATGATAAATAGCAATATTTCGATGTTATCATGAGCATTAAGTTAAATATCGAATTAAAAACTATATTATTTTGACTATTAATTAATGAAATTGGACAGAATGCTTTATTAAAAAAGTCAACATAACACCTAATTTCATCTTTATCACTGACTAACTACTAATATAGAGGCTGGGACATAAAGTTCTAGGATAAGTAAATAAAGACAATTTCTATTGAAAT
>NZ_KV811745.1:0-38795 GCF_001813195.1 Staphylococcus sp. HMSC065D05 | reverse complement strand
TGAGCCTAATCGAGACCGAAAGGTCTCTTTTTTTTTATATGAAAAGAGTTCTAAAAAAATAGTTTTCTCGGCGAGGAGAAAGCATTTGGAACTCATGAATAAAGAAGCGAGACAATGAATTTAGATGATCTAAACGAGTCAATAAGTACCATATATAAAGTGAGAGGCTAGCGCTTGTCTTAAGTGAAGAAAACTTCTTAGCACCTGCTGATGGTAGTTGGACTAACGTTTTGATAGAATAAGACGTTGCCAGACAAAGTACGAGACCGAAAGGTCTCTTTTTTATATTAAATAATCACAACAATTAGGTTTGGGAAAATTTTCTTTTTAATAAAGAACTTTAAAATCTAACATCTAAGTAAGTTGAAATGACAATGATTAAAAAGTTAGTTAAGTATTAGAGAAAATTTGTATTTTCTAATACACTAGTAATGAATAACAAGAAATTAAGAAAGAGGGATGACTTTGATTATTAGGGCATTGGAGAAGACAGATTTATCATTTATACATCATTTGAATAATGAGTATTCCATTATGTCATATTGGTTTGAAGAGCCTTATCAATCATTGAGCGAATTAGAAAATTTATATACAAAGCATATTTTAGATGAAACAGAGCGACGATTCATTGTTGAAGAGGGATCAACATCTGTAGGCGTGGTAGAGTTATTAGAGATTAACTTTATACATAGAACTTGTGAAGTGTTAATTATTATCGATCCACAGTATGCAAATAATGGGTACGCGAAAAAAGCTTTTAAAATGGCTATTGACTATGCTTTTTTAGTATTAAATATGAATAAGGTATACTTATATGTGGATATTAAGAATGAGAAAGCAGTACATATCTATCAAAGTAATAATTTCGAAATAGAAGGAACGTTAAAGGAACACTTCTATACAAGGGGAGAATACAGAGATTGCTATGTAATGGGCTTGTTAAAAAGGAATTGGGTTAATAAGAATGATGATGATTTGTCTCATATAAGATGAAAAATTAAATTTAGAGAGAGTTATTAATATGAAAAGACCAATAATTCAAAAATTAAATCGTTTGATAGAGAAAAACGCTATCTCTATGCATGTTCCTGGGCATAAAAACATGACAATCGGCTACTTAAATAGACTTGATTTAGCAATGGATATGACAGAAATTACTGGATTAGATGATATGCATTATCCTGAAGGAATTATTTTAGAAAGCATGGAGAATTTTAGGAAACATAAAAACTATGATGCTTTCTTACTAGTTAACGGAACGACTTCAGGTATATTATCGGTTATCCAAGCATTTTCGACAAGAAAAGGTAAATATTTAATTAGTAGAAATGTTCATAAATCAGTATTTCACGGTCTAGACATAACACAACAACAAGCGACAATAACTAAGACAGATATCAGTAAGAAAACGAATCAATATGTAAAGCCAAAGATAATTCAAGATAAAAATCAATATTATAAACTTGCCATCTGTACATACCCTAATTATTACGGTGAAACTTTTGAAATTTCTCAATATATCAAACAATTACATCACAGAGGGGTACCGATATTAGTAGATGAAGCGCATGGTGCACATTTTGGTTTAGATGGATTTCCAGAATCCTCAATGAATTTTAATGCTGATTACGTTGTGCAGTCATATCATAAAACACTCCCTGCATTAACAATGGGATCAGTTTTATATATACATAAAGATGCACCATTAAGACAACAAGTCATAGATTATTTAACTTATTTTCAAACGTCAAGTCCTTCGTACCTTATTATGTCTAGTCTAGAATTAGCGAATAAATTTTATAAAGAATATGATTCCGCATTATTTTACCAACGAAGAAAGATGTTAATTGATTTATTAATAAATATAGGATTTACAGTTATAGAACCAGAGGATCCTTTAAAATTGGTTGTGAGTTTTGAAGGTGTTGCAGGTTATGATGTGCAAAAATGGTTTGAGGATAAAGAAATCTATGTAGAATTAGCTGATATGTATCAAGTGTTACTCGTTCTCCCTTTATGGCATGAAGGAGATAAATTTCCTTTTAAGTTGTTGATTGAAAAAATTAGAGAAATTAACGTGCCAAAAAAATGTACGCGCGACATAAAACCTTTTAATTTTATGACGGATTTTAGCGAATACAAAACTGTTCATTTTCAAAATACGAAAGAAGTATCTATTAAAAAGGCAGAAGGTAAAGTTTTAGCGCAACATATCGTTCCATACCCTCCAGGTATACCGGTGATGTTTAAAGGAGAAGTCGTGACGTCTCATATGATAGACTTGTTAAATAAATATGATAAGCAAAATATTAAAGTTGAAGGTTTAAATCATAAAAAAATATTAATTAAGGATGAATAAGAAATGTCTACATTTATAACGTTTGAAGGTCCAGAAGGAGCAGGAAAGACCTCAGTAATTAAAGAAGTAAGCGAAAGATTAGCTAAAGAATATGATATTGTTACAACACGTGAACCTGGCGGAGTATTAACTAGTGAAGAAATACGTCGTATTGTACTTGATGGAGAGAGTATAGATATTCGAACTGAAGCTATGCTGTTCGCTGCATCTAGACGTGAACACCTTGTTGAGAAGATTATCCCATCTTTACAAGCAGGTAAAATTGTCCTTTGTGATAGATACATTGATAGTTCATTGGCTTATCAAGGTTATGCAAGGGGTATAGGAATTAAAGAAGTAAAATTATTAAATGAATTTGCAATTAATGGTTTGTATCCAGACTTAACGATTTATTTAGATGTTGATGCGGAAATTGGTCGTCAAAGAATTCTAAAAAATAACAGAGAACAAAACAGATTAGATAAAGAGGATAAAGTTTTTCATGAAAAAGTGATAGAAGGATATCATAAAGTGATCAGTGATAACCCTCATCGGTTTATTAAAGTCAATGCTAACCATAGTTTGGATAAAGTTGTTGAAGAAACATACCAATCTATCATCAAATATTTAAAATAATTATGATATAATGACAAAAAGAGGTGTATAAAAATGAAGATGATTATAGCGATCGTTCAAGATCAAGATAGTCAAGAGCTTTCAGACCAACTCGTAAAAAACAATTTCAGAGCTACAAAGTTAGCAACTACTGGTGGATTTTTAAGAGCAGGCAATACAACTTTCTTATGTGGGGTTAAGGATGACCGTGTCGATGAGGTTCTATCTGTCATTGATAACACTTGTGGTAATAGAGACCAACTTGTTTCCCCAATAACACCAATGGGTGGTAGTGCAGATTCATATATTCCTTATCCAGTTGAAGTTGAAGTAGGTGGCGCTACAGTATTTGTAATGCCGATTGAAGCATTTCATCAATTCTAGTTGTTTATAAAAAGTCTACTTTTCATCTACATATTTATGTTAATGAAAAGTGTTTAAAATGTAATTATTATAGATGTATTTTTTATTTGGCTACTTTAAATGTAGTTTGAGATTGAAGGCATATTCATTCAAAATTTATACTTCATCCTTTGAGTTTAAGCGTGAAAGTTAGTAATTATATGCGTTTAATTCAAGGAATGCAGTTGCTAAGTCGGAATTGTTTGAAGACGTTGCTCAACAGTCTAGAACTATCATTTAAGTAGTCTTTTTACATAATGAATATCATAAAGGGAGTAAGTCGCTTATGGATGAACAACAACAGTTAGCTAACGCATATCATTCTAACAAATTGTCACATGCATATTTGTTTGAGGGTGATGATGCACAAACGATGAAACGTGTCGCAATCCATTTTACTAAATTAATTCTTTGTAATAATAGTAATCAATGCGAACTGAAAGTTGATACTTTTAATCATCCTGACTTTTCATATGTGTCTTCTGATGAAAATACAATTAAAAAAGAACAAATCGAACAACTTGTTCATCATATGAACCAACTACCTATTGAGGGTCAATATAAAGTATATATTATTGAGGATTTTGAAAAATTAACTGTTCAAGGGGAAAATAGTATACTAAAATTTTTAGAAGAGCCCCCTGATAATACAATTGCGATTCTTTTATCAACGAAACCAGAACAAATATTAGACACTATACATTCAAGATGCCAGCACGTATATTTTAAGCCTATTGATAAGCGACAGTTTATAGAGCGTTTAGTAGAAATGTCAATAGCAAGACCGGTAGCAGAAATGCTAAGTACCTATACAACTCAAATAGAAGCAGCATCGTCCTTAAATGAGGAATTTGATTTAGTTACTTTAAGAAAATCAATCATCAGATGGTGTCAATTAATATTATCTAATAAAGCTATGGCTCTTATAGGTGTCATTGAGTTATTAAAACAAGCCAAGAATCGTAGATTACAATTACTTACTTTATCAGCTGTCAATGGCTTTTTCGAAGATATAATGCATGCAAAAGTAGAAATGGATAATTATTATACATTTAGTGATTTAACTGTAGAAATTGAAAATTATGCAAACCAATTAACTTTTAATCAATTAATCCTCATGTATGATCAAATTACTGAAGCGCATAAAAAGTTAAATCAAAATGTTAATCCAACACTTGTTTTTGAACAAATAGTAATAAAAGGTGTGATTTAAAATGCCCAATGTTGTAGGTGTTCAGTTTCAAAAAGCAGGGAAATTAGAATACTACGCGCCGAATCAATTAGATGTAGAGGTTGGTGACTGGGTTGTTGTCCAATCTAAAAGAGGTATAGAAATTGGTCACGTAAAGTTTCCATTACGTGAAGTTGATGTAGAAGATGTCACATTACCGCTAAAAAATATCATTCGTAAAATGAATGAAGATGATCAAGAAACATATTATCGTAATGAACGTGATGCCAATGATGCGTTAGAATTATGTAAAAAAGTAGTTAAAGATCAGCAATTAGATATGCGATTAGTTAATTGTGAATATACATTAGACAAATCTAAAGTGATTTTTAATTTTACCGCAGATGATCGCATTGATTTTCGCAAACTTGTTAAAGTTTTAGCTCAAAATCTAAAGACTAGAATAGAATTACGTCAAATTGGGGTAAGAGATGAAGCGAAATTATTGGGTGGTATCGGTCCTTGTGGGCGTTCTTTGTGTTGTTCTACATTTTTAGGAGATTTCGAACCTGTATCCATTAAGATGGCGAAAGATCAGAACCTATCATTAAATCCAACTAAGATTTCAGGAGCTTGTGGTAGATTAATGTGTTGTCTTAAATATGAAAATGACTACTATGAAGAGGTTCGAACTCAATTGCCTGACGTCGGAGATATGATTCAAACACCAGATGGTCACGGGAAAGTGATAGGATTAAATATTTTAGATATTTCTATGCAAGTTAAAATAGAGGGTCTAGAACAACCTTTAGAATATAAAATGGAAGAGATAGAAGTATTGAATTAAGGAGGTTGAATAACCTTTGAATCGAAATGAATTATTCGAAAGACTTATGAAATTAGAACATCACGTTGAACAACTTACAACCGACATGTCAGAACTTAAAGATTTAACCGTCGAACTTGTTGAGGAGAATGTTGCTTTACAAGTTGAAAATGAAAATTTAAAACGATTGATGAACAAAACTGAAGAATCGGTTGAAACTCACTTAGATAAAGATAATTATAAGCATGTAAAAACACCATCTCCAAGTAAAGATAATTTAGCGATGTTATATCGTGAAGGTTTTCATATTTGTAAGGGTGAATTATTCGGGAAACATCGTCATGGTGAAGATTGCTTATTATGCCTTAATGTGTTGAGTGATTAATTCTTTCGATAAATAAATGTTTAAATATAAGGATGTATTATAAGTGTGTAATTTAAGTCATACTGTAATAACATCCTTTTTTTAGGAGTAAAGATATGTTAGAAGATAATGAACGCGTTGACCATTTAATAAAAGAAGGATATGAGATTATACAAAATGATGAAGTATTCTCTTTTTCTACTGATGCCCTATTGTTAGGGTATTTAACCGAAGTACGCAAAAATGATAAAGTTATGGATTTATGTTCCGGCAATGGTGTTATTCCATTATTATTAGCTGCTAAATCAACTCAACCTATTGAAGGGATAGAAATACAAGAGCAATTAGTGAGTATGGCACGTCGCAGTTTTAAATTGAATGATTTGAACGATAGACTAACTATGCACCGTATGGATTTAAAAGATGTATATCAAACATTTCAACCTGCTCAATATACACTAGTGACTTGTAATCCTCCTTATTTTAAAATGAATCAAAATCATCAACATCAAAAAGAAGCACATAAAATAGCACGTCACGAAATAATGTGTAATCTTAAAGATTGTATTGAAGCTGCAAGACATTTACTTAAAGAGGGTGGTCGTTTTATTATGGTCCATCGAGCGGAAAGGCTAATGGATGTCTTAACCGAATTAAGACACGGTAAAATTGAGCCTAAAGCATTGACGTTGGTGTATAGTAAACATGATAAGCCTGCACAAACAATTGTTGTGGAAGGAAGAAAAGGTGGTAACCAAGGTTTAGATATACGTAATCCATTATATATATATAATGAGGATGGATCATATAGCGATGAGATGAAAGGTATTTATTATGGATAAACATTTTGTTTATATTGTTAAATGTAATGACGGAAGTTTATATACTGGCTATGCTAAAGATGTAAATGCACGCATAATAAAGCATAATAACGGTAAGGGTGCTAAATATACAAAAATAAGACGACCGGTAGAGTTAGTTTATCAAGAAACATATACAACGAAATCGGAAGCATTGAAACGTGAATATGAAATTAAAACATATACTAGACAACAAAAGTTAAAAATGATACAGGAGGGATAATATGACAACTTTATATTTAGTAGGAACACCAATTGGAAATCTTGGTGATATTACATTTCGAGCTATAGAAACATTAAGAAAAGTTGATGTGATTGCATGTGAAGATACACGAGTAACACGAAAATTGTGTAATCATTATGAAATACAAACGCCTCTAAAGTCGTATCATGAACATAATAAAGAACAACAAACTGACTATTTAATCAAGCAGTTACAAACTGGCTTAAATATAGCGTTAGTATCAGATGCTGGGTTGCCGTTAATTAGTGATCCAGGATATGAATTAGTTGTCGAAGCACGTAAAAATAATATAAATATAGAAACAGTACCAGGTCCTAATGCTGGGTTGACTGCACTTATGTCAAGTGGATTACCATCTTTCACATACACATTTTTAGGTTTTTTGCCAAGAAAAGAAAAAGAAAAAATTGAAGTGCTTGATGATAGAATGTTTCAAAATAGTACTTTGATACTTTATGAATCGCCTTATAGAGTTACTGATACTTTGAAAGCAATAGCTAAAATAGATTCGCAAAGACGGATTACTGTTGGTAGAGAGCTAACGAAGAAATTTGAACAAGTTCTTACACTTACAGTTGATGATATGTTGGAATTGATTAATCAAGACAGATTACCTCTTAAAGGTGAGTTTGTGATACTGATTGAAGGTGCATTACCTAAGAGTGGGGAATCATGGTTTGAAAATTATACGGTTAAAGAACATGTTGATTATTATATTGAAACCAAACAGGTTAAAACTAAAAAAGCAATTAAACTTGTCGCAACAGATCGACATATGAAGACGGGTGACGTATATAATATTTATCATAATATTGATTAAAAAAATGTGTTAAACACTTTACTTTATAATGACTTAATTATTGTAAAAACCCCATAGCGTGTTGATTTTATGGTATTGTAGTAAAGATGATGACAATTAATTTTCAATTGATGCGAATTTTTAAAACTGATACATAACGGTACGCGACTTCATTGAAAAGAAAAATAAATTTAGATATCATTTATTATGTAATTAATGAGGAGGACCAGTGATGGCTAAAGATACATTTTATATAACAACCCCAATATACTATCCGAGCGGGAACCTACACATCGGTCATGCATACTCTACAGTCGCAGGCGACGTGATAGCTCGCTATAAAAGAATGCAAGGCTATGATGTTCGTTATTTAACTGGCACTGATGAGCACGGTCAAAAAATCCAAGAAAAAGCTCAAAAAGCTGGCAAAACAGAACTAGAATACTTAGATGAAATGATTTCAGGTATTAAAAACTTATGGAGTAAACTTGAGATTTCTAATGATGATTTTATTCGAACTACAGAAGAGCGTCATAAGCAAGTCGTTGAGAAAGTGTTTGAGCGATTATTAAAACAAGGTGACATTTATTTAGGTGAATACGAAGGTTGGTATTCTGTTCCTGATGAAACATATTATACAGAGTCACAACTTGTTGATCCTGTTTATGAAAACGGCAAAATTATAGGTGGTAAAAGTCCTGATTCTGGTCACGAAGTCGAACTTGTAAAAGAAGAAAGCTATTTCTTCAATATTAATAAATATACAGACCGCTTATTAGAATTTTACGATGAAAATCCAGACTTTATACAACCACCATCTAGAAAAAATGAGATGATTAATAACTTTATCAAACCAGGTTTAGAAGATTTAGCAGTTTCGCGTACATCATTCGATTGGGGTGTACGTGTACCATCTAATCCTAAACATGTTGTATACGTGTGGATTGATGCACTTGTTAATTATATTTCTTCATTAGGTTATCTATCTGATGATGAAACATTATTTAATAAATATTGGCCAGCAGATATACACTTGATGGCTAAAGAAATTGTACGTTTCCACTCTATTATATGGCCAATATTGTTAATGGCGTTGGATTTACCACTTCCTAAAAAAGTTTTTGCACACGGTTGGATTTTAATGAAAGATGGTAAAATGAGTAAATCTAAAGGTAATGTCGTAGATCCTAATGTATTAATTGATCGTTATGGTCTTGATGCGACACGTTATTACTTAATGCGTGAATTACCGTTTGGTTCTGATGGCGTATTTACACCGGAAGCCTTTGTTGAAAGAACAAATTACGATCTTGCGAATGATTTAGGTAATCTAGTGAATCGTACTATCTCTATGATAAACAAATATTTCCACGGCGAATTACCTGCATACCAAGGTCCAAAACATGAATTGGATGAAAAGATGGAAGCGATGGCGCTTGAAACTGTTAAATCATTCAATGATAATATGGAAAGTTTACAATTTTCTGTTGCTTTATCAACAGTGTGGAAATTTATTAGTCGTACAAACAAATATATTGATGAAACACAACCTTGGGTTCTTGCAAAAGATGAAAATCAACGTGAGATGCTTGGTAACGTAATGGCACATCTTGTTGAGAACATTCGTTTCGCTACAATCTTATTACAACCATTCTTGACGCATGCACCTAGGGAGATATTTAAGCAACTCAATATTAACAATCCGGATTTACATCAATTAGATAGTCTGCAACAATATGGTATGTTGTCAGAGGCAATTACTGTAACTGAAAAGCCAACACCAATTTTCCCAAGATTAGACACTGAAGCAGAAATTGCTTATATCAAAGAATCAATGCAACCATCTAAGTCAACAAAACAGTCTGATGAACCCGGTAAAGAGCAAATTGATATCAAAGATTTTGATAAAGTTGAAATCAAAGCAGCAACTATTATTGATGCGGCAACTGTAAAAAAATCGGAGAAACTATTAAAAATAAAAGTTGATTTAGATAATGAACAACGTCAAATAGTATCTGGTATAGCTAAGTTTTATCGTCCGGAAGACATTATTGGTAAAAAAGTTGCAGTTGTTACTAATTTAAAACCAGCTAAATTAATGGGACAAAAATCCGAAGGTATGATTTTGTCAGCTGAAAAAGATGGCGTACTTACCTTGATAAGCTTGCCTAGTGCAATTCCAAATGGTGCAGTAATTAAATAGTATAATCTAAGGATAGGAGAGATAATGATGTTAATCGATACGCATGTACATTTAAATGATGAACAATACGATGAGGATTTAAATGAAGTGATATCTCGTGCAAGAGAAGCAGGCGTAGATAGAATGTTTGTAGTAGGTTTTGATACACCTACTATTGAACGTACTATGGAGCTAATAGATAAGTATGACTTTATCTATGGTATTATCGGTTGGCATCCTGTTGATGCAATAGATTGTACTGATGAAAGATTGGAATGGATAGAAAGTCTTTCTAAACATCCAAAAATTATTGGTATTGGTGAGATGGGGTTAGATTATCATTGGGATAAATCACCTTCTGATGTACAAAAAGAGGTGTTTAAAAAGCAAATTGCATTAGCTAAACGTGTTCAATTACCTATTATTATTCATAATCGTGAAGCGACTCAAGATTGCATAGATATTTTGATTGAAGAGCATGCAGAAGAAGTGGGTGGAATTATGCACAGTTTTAGTGCTTCACCCGAAATTGCTGATGTCGTGATTAATAAATTGAACTTCTATGTTTCGCTTGGGGGACCCGTCACTTTCAAAAATGCAAAGCAACCAAAAGAAGTTGCTAAACACGTACCAATGGATCGTTTGTTATGCGAGACAGATGCGCCGTATCTATCCCCGCACCCTTATAGAGGTAAACGCAATGAACCAGAACGCGTTACTTTAGTAGCACAACAAATTGCAGATTTGCGTGGTATGACTTATGAGGAGGTCTGTCGCCAAACAACCGAAAATGCTGAACGTTTATTCAATTTGAATTAACTCAATGAATTTTTAGTGGGAAAGGTGTCTAACTTTAAAAAGATGAGGAACATCACTTTTTTATAAGTTTAAGATATCTTTCTCATTTTTTAAATTTAAACTGAGGTTAGTGTAAGAAATTATGATTTGATAGTTAATATTTTAATATTGCCGAAAGATTCTATAAAATTAATGATTAAGTTATCAATATTATGAAAGGTTAATTTATGAAAATAAACGAATTTATTGTTGTTGAAGGTAAAGATGATACTGAGCGAGTAAAAAGTGCTGTAGACTGTGATACTATTGAAACAAACGGTAGTGCAATTGATACATATACTTTAGAAGTGATACAACACGCACAGCAAACTAGAGGTGTGATTGTACTGACAGATCCAGATTTCCCAGGTGATAAAATTAGAAATACTATACGGGAACATGTTTCTGGTGTTAAGCATGCATATGTAGATAGAGAAAAGGCCAAGAGTAAAAGAGGTAAAATAGGAATAGAACATGCAAATATTAAAGATATTCAAGAAGCATTAATGCATGTAAGTTCACCGCTTGAAGAAGCTAAAGAAACTATTGATAAAAGTGTACTCATTGATTTGGGACTAATAATCGGTAAAGATGCAAGACACCGTAGAAATATCTTAGGTCGAAAATTACACATCGGTCACTCTAATGGAAAGCAATTATTAAAGAAACTTAATGCTTTTGGCTATACTGAAGACGATGTCAGAAAAGCGCTATTTGAAGAAGAGGAGAATTAAATGGAATATAAAGATATAGCAACACCATCTCGAACACGTGCTTTGCTTGATCAATATGGGTTTAATTTTAAGAAAAGTTTAGGACAAAATTTTTTAATAGATGTAAATATCATTAATAAAATTATCGAAGCAAGTCATATTGATTGTGCAACAGGAGTAATTGAAGTTGGACCAGGTATGGGATCATTGACTGAACAACTTGCAAAGAATGCTAAGAAGGTGATGGCTTTTGAAATTGATCAAAGGTTAATACCTGTGCTTAAAGATACACTTTCGCCATACGATAATGTAACGATTATCAATGAAGATATACTTAAAGCTGATATTGCTAAAGCTGTAGCTACACATCTACAAGATTGTGACAAGATTATGGTTGTTGCTAATTTACCGTATTATATTACCACGCCTATTTTACTTAATTTGATGCAACAGGATGTACCTATTGATGGTTTTGTCGTAATGATGCAAAAAGAGGTAGGAGAACGTTTGAACGCTCACGTAGGTACCAAAGCATACGGCTCGTTATCGATTGTTGCTCAATACTATACGGAGACAAGTAAAGTTTTAACAGTTCCTAAAACTGTATTTATGCCTCCTCCAAACGTTGATTCTATCGTTGTAAAATTGATGCAACGCCAAGAACCACTTGTACAGGTTGATGATGAGGAAGCCTTTTTTAAGTTAGCAAAGGCCGCTTTTGCACAACGACGTAAAACAATTAATAATAACTACCAAAACTTCTTTAAAGATGGTAAGAAGAATAAAGAAACTATACGACAGTGGCTGGAAAGCGCTGGTATTGATCCTAAAAGACGTGGAGAAACACTCACGATTCAAGATTTTGCCACATTATATGAACAAAAGAAAAAATTCTCCGAATTAACAAATTAAAATGTTGACAAAGACCTTTTACATTGATAAAATTTAAATTTTATTTGACGAAAACGGCTCAAATATGGTAAAATGTAATGTGTAGTGAGGTGGGGCAATATGCCAAAATCAATTTTGGACATCAAAAATTCTATTGATTGTCATTTAGGAAATCGTATTGTACTTAAAGCCAATGGTGGACGTAAAAAGACAATTGAACGATCAGGGGTTTTAAAAGAAACATATCCATCTGTTTTTATTGTCGAATTAGATCAAGATAAACACAACTTTGAACGCGTATCTTATACATACACTGATGTGCTTACAGAAAATGTACAAGTTTCATTTGAAGAAGATAATCATCAAGAAGCAGTTGCACACTAACAAAAACATAATTTATGAGCGTCGTCGATAACTCTAAATTTAATATTTTTATTATTTAAGGTGAGTCTGGACATTGAAGATATGTTCAGGCTCTTTGTTATTGTAGTCTTTATTCATTGTCATTTTCATGAGATTATGCAACTTACGTTTATTATTAATACACAAATTATTTAAATTAAACGAATAATCATTTAAATAAGTCGCATTTTTGTAATATCCAAAAGTGATTCGCTTTAGTTGTTAAATATATTTTTAAAAATTGAAAATGCGTATGTTGAGTGTTGAAAAATTGCTCTTCATTAAGATTTTACGAGAAATTGCACATAATCTATCAAATATTTAAAGGCTTTATGTTAAAATCATTTTAATAACAATTCAAAGCGAGGGCGGAAAAATGATATATGAAACTGCGCCAGCTAAGATAAATTTTACGCTCGACACCCTTTTTAAAAGAGATGATGGTTATCATGAAATTGAAATGGTGATGACTACAGTTGATTTAAATGATCGATTATCTTTTGAAAAGCGAACTGATAAGAAGATTGTTGTCGATATTGAGCATAATTACGTTCCTAACGATAATAAAAACCTTGCGTATAAAGCAGCTGATTTAATGTTTGAGAGATTTAATATTAATGAAGGTGTGACAATTTCAATTGATAAAGATATACCAGTTTCAGCTGGTCTTGCAGGAGGTTCTGCGGATGCAGCCGCTACAATGAGAGGGTTGAATCGATTATTTGGTTTAGGTCAATCTTTAGACGATTTAGCTGCATTAGGCATACAAATAGGCACAGATATACCTTTTTGTATTTATAACCAAACTGCTGTGTGTACGGGGCGTGGAGAGCAAGTAACTTTCCTAAAAAGACCACCATCTGCATGGGTTGTTTTAGCTAAGCCTAACATCGGAATTTCATCGCCTGATGTATTTAAAGCACTAGATTTAACTGAAGAACATATAGTTCATAACGAAAAGTGTAAACAGGCTTTAGAGAATAATGATTATCATTTATTATGCAATAGTCTTTCTAACCGGTTAGAGCCTGTTTCTATGGCTATGCATCCTGACATTAAAAAGATTAAAGATAACATGCTACAATGTGGTGCTGATGGTGCTTTGATGAGTGGAAGCGGTCCTACTGTTTATGGGCTAGCTCAAAAAGAAAGACAAGCTAAAAATATTTATAATGCAGTGAATGGTTGTTGTAATGAAGTTTACTTAGTAAGATTATTAGGATAGAAGGGTTTGAAAAGATGAGATATAAAAGAAGCGAACGCATTGTATTTATGACACAATACCTCATGAACCATCCAAATAAGTTGATACCCCTCACTTATTTTGTAAAAAAATTTAAACAAGCAAAATCGTCAATTAGTGAAGACGTTCAAATCATCAAAAATACGTTTCAAAATGAAAAATTAGGAACTATTATTACTACAGCAGGTGCAAGTGGTGGAGTAACCTATAAACCCATGATGAGTAAATCAGAGGCCACAGAAGTTGTTAATGAGGTGATAGCGCAATTACAAGAGAAAGACCGTTTACTACCTGGAGGGTATTTATTTTTATCCGATTTAGTTGGCAATCCTTCTCTATTAAATAGAGTAGGCAAGTTAATTGCTAGTATATATATGAACGAAGAACTTGATGCTGTTGTTACCATAGCGACTAAAGGGATATCACTTGCGAATGCAGTCGCAAACGTATTAAATTTACCTGTAGTGGTTATAAGAAAGGACAATAAAGTTACAGAAGGTTCTACGGTTTCAATCAATTATGTTTCAGGATCATCTAGAAAAATAGAAACAATGGTGTTATCGAAACGAACTTTAGCTGAGAATTCTAATGTCCTCGTAGTAGACGATTTTATGAGGGCTGGTGGCTCAATCAATGGGGTAATGAATTTAATGAATGAGTTTAAAGCCCATGTAAAAGGGGTATCAGTACTTGTAGAATCAAAAGAAGTAAAACAAAGATTAATTGAAGATTATACTTCCTTAGTCAGATTGTCAGATGTCGACGAGTACAACCAAGAATTTAAAGTGGAACCAGGCAACAGTTTGTCTAAATTTTCTTAAAAAAGGAGTGTCAATTTCATCATGAAAATAATCAACTCAGATAAGGTACCCGAAGCATTAGGTCCATATTCGCATGCAACTGTTATAAACGGTTTTGTTTTTACATCAGGTCAAATTCCACTCACACTTGATGGAACAATTGTTAGCGATGATGTTCAAGAACAAACTAAGCAAGTTTTAGAAAATTTAAGTGTGGTATTAAAAGAAGCAGGTTCTGATTTGAATTCTGTTGTTAAAGCGACAATCTATATTTCTGATATGAATGATTTTCAACAAATTAATCAAATCTATGGAAACTATTTCGTCGAACACCAACCAGCTCGTAGTTGTGTTGAAGTGTCACGGTTGCCTAAAGACGTAAAGGTAGAAATTGAATTGATAGGTAAAGTGAAGGATTTATAATTTTCTTAAAAGTTGTCAAGCTTCTAATAATATAAAGATATACTAGGGGGGCTCACTACATGAAAGTGACAGATGTAAGACTTAGAAAAATACAAACAGACGGCAGAATGAAAGCACTCGTTTCTATTACGCTAGATGAAGCTTTTGTAATTCATGATTTACGTGTAATTGAAGGAAACTCAGGTCTTTTTGTCGCAATGCCAAGTAAACGTACACCAGATGGTGAATTCCGTGACATCGCGCATCCTATCAATTCTGATATGAGACAAGAAATCCAAGATGCAGTGATGAAAGTATATGATGAAACTGATGAAGTTATTCCAGACAAAAATGCTACTTCAGATAACGAAGAATCAGACGAAGCTTAATTAAAAAATGTATTCATTTATAAAATAAGCCTGAGACATTGATGATATATTGTCTCAGGTATTTTAATGTATTGTTAGTCAATGGCAAAATTAGTAATGATTGTGTAACGGATTACTTGAACTTTATACCATATTGTTGGGGAGGGACTACAACTTCTTATTGAAGTTGTAGTCCCTCCCCTTTATTTTTAATGTGTTCTGTATTTCCATAAACGAAAACGATATAAACATTTAACGATAAATAAAAATGATAGAAGTAAAATACTGATATGTTTCTCTGACAACAATCCATCTATAAAAATTTACTTATGATAGACGTAATTAATATGTCTGTATGATTATAATTTTATCATCATAAATTATGATTGATAATATAATGATTTGGGCACTGGAATAAAATACTAATGATTAATAAAGAGGTTGAATATGTATTGTAACTATTGGGTTTAATGACCTCATTTGCCTTTTTAAAGCATAACAACTTATTTGAATTTCTAAAATTATCAAACCTTTAATGAATGATTAACAAAACCTTTTATAAGTTGAAACTCTCTTTGTTATTCAACTATAATAACTATGAAGTGTAAATTTTAATGGAGGGTTAGCATTCATGCAAAGACATGCGATTATTCTGGCAGCAGGTAAAGGCACAAGAATGAAATCAAAGAAATATAAAGTGCTCCATGAGGTTGCTGGCAAACCAATGGTTGAACATGTGCTTAATAACGTAAAACAAGCTGGCGTTGATCAAATTGTAACTATTATTGGTCATGGCGCTGAGAGTGTGAAAGATACATTGGGTAATCAATCATTATATAGTTTTCAGGATAAACAACTTGGAACAGCTCATGCTGTGAAAATGGCACATGAACATTTAGCAGATAAAGAAGGAACTACTTTAGTAGTATGTGGAGATACACCTCTTATTACATACCAAACTCTACAATCACTTATTGAACATCATGAAAGTACACAATCACAGGTTACTGTATTATCTGCTTCTACTATCAATCCTTATGGTTATGGACGAATTATAAGAAATCATAATGGAATATTAGAGCGTATTGTTGAAGAGAAAGACGCAAATGAATCAGAACGTGCGATTAAAGAAATTAGTTCAGGTATTTTTGCCTTTAATAATCGAGTTCTATTTGAGAAGTTAGAACAAGTTAAAAATGATAATGCTCAAGGAGAATATTATTTACCAGATGTTTTGTCTTTAATTTTAAAAGACGGAGGTAAAGCTGAAGTTTATTGTACCGAAGATTTTGATGAAATCATTGGTGTTAATGATCGTTTGATGTTAAGTGAAGCTGAAAAGACTTTGCAACAACGTATTAATCGCTATCATATGGAAAATGGTGTGACCATCATTGATCCAAGTTCAACATTTATTGGAACAGATGTGAAAATTGGAATAGATACAACTATTGAACCAGGCGTGCGAATCGGAGGTCATACAACGATTGAAGAGGATGTGTGGATAGGCCAATACTCTGAAATTAATAACAGTACAATTCATTCGAATGCTAACATAAAACAATCGGTTATCAATGACTCTATTGTTGGAGAGAACACAACAGTTGGACCTTTCGCTCAACTACGTCCAGGATCTAATTTAGGTTCTGAAGTTAAAGTAGGAAACTTTGTTGAAGTGAAGAAAGCAGATATTAAAGATGGTGCTAAAGTATCACACTTGAGTTACATTGGAGATGCTGAAATAGGTGAGCGTACAAATATCGGATGTGGTTCTATCACTGTAAACTATGATGGTGCTAACAAATTTAAAACAATAGTAGGTAAAGATGCCTTTATAGGATGTAATACGAACCTTATAGCACCTGTAACAGTAGGCAATCATACTCTTATTGCAGCTGGATCCACAATTACAGATAATATCCCTGAAGATAGTTTAGCATTAGCGCGTGCAAGACAAGTAAATAAAGAAGGCTACTTAAAAAAATAGTTCTTGCCCCTGAATTGCTATCGTATGTGCAGTTTTAAATGAATTTATAAAATTGTAATAATTTTGATTGTACATCTATCATAGTAAAAAAGCGCTATTTTCTATATAATATAAATGTCTAAGTAAATAATTGGAGGACTATAAATGTTAAATAATGAATATAAGAATTCATCAATGAAGATCTTTTCGCTCAAAGGAAATGAACCTTTGGCACAAGAAGTAGCAGATCATGTAGGGATTGAATTAGGTAAATGTTCTGTAAAACGTTTTAGTGATGGAGAAATTCAAATAAATATTGAAGAAAGCATTCGTGGTTGTGATGTTTTTATTGTTCAACCAACTTCATACCCAGTCAATCTTCATTTAATGGAGTTACTTATTATGATTGATGCGTGTAAACGCGCGTCAGCAGCAAATATTAACATCGTAGTACCATACTATGGTTACGCTCGACAAGATAGAAAAGCCCGTAGTCGTGAACCTATTACTGCTAAATTAGTAGCTAATTTAATCGAAACAGCAGGTGCCAATCGTATGATTGCATTAGACTTACATGCACCTCAAATCCAAGGATTTTTCGATATTCCTATTGATCATTTAATGGGTGTTCCTATCCTTGCACAACACTTTGAGAATGATCCTGATATTAATCCAGAAGAATGTGTAGTTGTGTCCCCTGATCATGGTGGGGTAACGCGAGCACGTAAATTAGCCGACATTTTAAAAACTCCAATTGCGATTATCGACAAAAGACGTCCGAAACCTAACGTGGCAGAAGTTATGAACATTGTAGGTGATATTGAAGGACGTACTGCAATTATTATAGATGACATTATTGATACTGCAGGAACAATTACTTTAGCTGCCCAAGCCTTAAAAGATAAAGGTGCTAAAGAAGTCTATGCTTGTTGTACACATCCAGTGCTTTCTGGGCCAGCAAAAGAACGGATTGAAAACTCTGCAATCAAGCAACTTATAGTAACAAACTCAATTCAATTAGAAGAGAATAGAAAACCTAATAATACAAAAGAACTTTCTGTTGCTGGTTTAATTGCTAAAGCAATTATTCGTGTATACGAAAGAGAATCAGTAAGTGTATTATTTGACTAAAATTTACAATTGAATTTGACGTATCCTATATCAACATGTATAATACTAACGTTCGTAGAATTGCGAACAAATAAACACTTACAAGCAACAGTAACGTTGATGGGTAAGTGAGGAGCAGGTTAGACGCATCTAATGTCTAAACCTCGAAATTCGAAAGGTGGAAATACGAATGGCTTCATTAAAGTCAATCATTCGTCAAGGTAAACAAACACGTTCTGACCTAAAACAATTAAGAAACTCAGGTAAAGTACCTGCAGTTGTGTATGGTTACGGTACAAAAAATACTTCAGTTAAAGTTGATGAAGTTGAATTTATCAAAGTAATCCGTGAAGTAGGACGTAATGGTGTTATCGATTTAGGCGTAGGTTCTAAAACAATTAAAGTAATGGTTTCAGATTATCAATTTGACCCATTAAAAAACCAAATCACTCATATCGACTTTTTAGCAATCAACATGAGTGAAGAACGTACTGTTGAAGTACAAGTTCAATTAGTTGGTGAAGCTGTAGGGGCTAAAGAAGGCGGCGTAGTTGAACAACCATTATTCAACTTAGAAGTTACAGCTACACCTGAAAATATTCCTGAAACTATCGAAGTAGATATCAGTGAATTACAAGTTAATGACAGCTTAGCAGTTTCTGATATTAAAATCTCTGGTGATTTCACAATCGAAAATGATCCAGAAGATTCTATCGTAACAGTAGTTCCTCCAACAGATGAACCTTCTGAAGAAGAAGTTGAAGCTATGGAAGGCGAATCAGCAACTGAAGAACCTGAAGTTGTTGGTGAAGACAAAGAAGACGATGAAGAAGAAAATAAAGAAGACTAATCTTCGTGTCTCTTAAGTAGGTATTCTCATTAGTTGAGATTACAGATTTAAAGGCGAGCACTGTGCTTATGTTAATAAGCATAGTGCTTTTTGTGTTATTATAGGGAATGATTAATTATTTAAGACGGTTTTAGAGGTGGTTGACATATATCAGTGGTCAATCATTTTTACGTCCTTTATTTTAAAATAAACACAGCAATAGCATTTGAAAATATGTGAAGATACATAATATTAATAGTGGAGGTAACAATAATGAAATGCATTGTCGGTCTTGGCAACATTGGTAAACGTTTTGAATTAACAAGACATAATATTGGTTTCGAAGTTGTCGATGATATTCTAGAACGCCACCAATTTACTTTAGACAAACAAAAATTTAAAGGTGCATACACTATTGAACGTTTAAACGGCGAAAAGGTATTATTTATTGAGCCAATGACTATGATGAACTTATCTGGTCAAGCTGTAGCTCCTTTAATGGATTATTATAATGTCGATGTTGAAGATTTAATCGTTTTATATGACGATTTAGATTTAGAACAAGGACAAGTGCGTCTGCGCCAAAAGGGGAGTGCAGGCGGTCATAATGGTATGAAATCGATAATTAAAATGCTTGGTACAGATCAATTTAAACGTATTCGAATTGGTGTTGGCCGTCCAACAAATGGGATGTCTGTTCCGGACTATGTTTTACAAAAATTTTCAAAAGAAGAAATGATCATTATGGAAAAGGTAATTGAACATTCTGCAAAAGCTGTAGAATCTTTTATTGAAAGTTCTCGTTTTGATCATGTTATGAATGAATTTAATGGTGAAGTCAAGTGAAATCAATGATTGCAAATTACATTAGCGAAGATAAACGTTTTCAAGAATTAGATGAAGTCTTCGGCCAAGAGAATATTTTAGTTACGGGATTATCCCCGTCAGCGAAGGCAACAATTATTGCTGAAAAATATTTAAAAGATCATAAACAAATGCTACTCGTAACTAATAATTTATACCAAGCAGATAAAATCGAAACTGACATTTTACAATATGTAGATGACTCAGAAGTTTATAAATATCCTGTTCAAGATATAATGACTGAAGAGTTTTCTACTCAAAGTCCACAATTGATGAGTGAGCGTGTTAGAACGTTGACTGCGTTAGCCCAAGGCGAAAAAGGGTTATTTATTGTGCCTTTAAACGGATTTAAAAAATGGTTAACACCGGTTGATTTATGGAAAGATCATCAAATGACGATTAAAGTAGGCCAGGATATTGATGTTGATACGTTCTTAAATAAATTAGTTAATATGGGTTATCGTCGAGAAAGTGTAGTGTCACATATTGGTGAGTTTTCATTGCGTGGTGGAATTATAGATATATATCCATTGGTAGGAACACCTGTGAGAATAGAGCTATTTGATACTGAAGTAGATTCCATCAGAGACTTTGATGTAGAAACACAACGTTCTAACGATAATATAAATCAAGTTGAAATCACAACAGCCAGTGATTACATTATTACTGATGAAGTGATACAACACTTACAAAATGAACTTAAAAAAGCATATGAATATACACGCCCTAAAATTGAGAAGTCCGTACGTAATGATTTAAAAGAGACATATGAAAGTTTCAAGTTATTTGAATCTACCTTTTTTGATCATCAATTGTTACGACGTCTTGTTGCATTTATGTATGAAAAACCATCAACCCTTATTGATTATTTCCAAAAAAACGCGATTGTTGTAGTTGATGAGTTTAATCGTATTAAGGAAACAGAAGAAACACTCACTACAGAAGTTGAAGATTTTATGAGTAACTTAATTGAGAGTGGAAATGGATTTATCGGACAAGGATTTATGAAGTATGAAAGTTTTGACGCATTACTAGAGAAACATGCCGTTGCATATTTCACATTATTTACATCTTCGATGCAAGTGCCATTACAACATATTATTAAGTTCTCTTGTAAACCAGTTCAACAATTTTATGGTCAATATGACATTATGCGCTCGGAATTTCAAAGATACGTGCATCAAGATTACACTGTCGTAGTTCTTGTTGAAACTGAAACAAAAGTTGAACGTATTCAATCAATGCTTAACGAAATGCATATTCCAACAGTATCAAATATTCATGAAGATATTGATGGTGGTCAAGTTGTAGTAACGGAAGGTAGTCTTTCTGAAGGCTTTGAATTACCTTATATGCAGTTGGTAGTCATCACAGAAAGAGAATTATTTAAAACGAGACAAAAGAAACAACGTAAACGTACAAAAACGATTTCTAATGCTGAAAAAATAAAATCATATCAAGACTTAAATGTGGGCGATTATATTGTGCATGTGCATCATGGTGTCGGACGATACTTAGGTGTTGAAACACTAGAAGTTGGAGATACACATCGCGACTATATTAAATTGCAATATAAAGGAACCGATCAATTATTTGTTCCAGTTGATCAAATGGATCAAGTTCAAAAGTATGTGGCTTCTGAAGATAAGTCGCCTAGATTAAATAAATTAGGCGGGACAGAATGGAAAAAAACAAAGGCCAAAGTTCAACAAAGTGTTGAAGATATAGCTGATGAATTAATTGATTTGTATAAAGAACGTGAAATGTCTGTAGGTTACCAATACGGCCAAGATACTGCAGAGCAATCAGCATTTGAGCATGATTTTCCATATGAATTAACACCCGATCAAAGTAAATCAATCGATGAAATTAAAGGTGACATGGAAAAAGCAAGACCTATGGACCGCCTTCTTTGTGGTGATGTGGGATATGGTAAAACTGAAGTGGCTGTCCGTGCAGCGTTTAAAGCTGTCATGGATGGTAAGCAAGTTGCGTTTTTAGTACCAACAACGATTCTTGCACAACAACACTACGAAACACTCCTTGAACGTATGCAAGATTTTCCGGTCGAAATTCAATTGGTAAGTCGATTCCGCACAGCTAAAGAAATAAGGGAAACTAAAGAAGGGCTCGAATCAGGATATGTTGACATTGTCGTAGGTACACATAAATTATTAGGTAAAGATATTCAATATAAAGATTTAGGATTGCTTATTGTTGATGAAGAACAACGTTTTGGAGTACGACATAAAGAACGCATTAAAACTTTGAAAAAAAACGTTGATGTACTGACGCTTACTGCAACACCAATACCAAGAACATTGCATATGAGTATGTTAGGTGTACGTGACTTATCAGTGATTGAAACACCACCTGAAAATCGTTTTCCTGTACAAACTTATGTCTTAGAGCAGAATACGAACTTTATTAAAGAGGCATTAGAGCGTGAATTATCTCGCGATGGACAAGTATTTTATTTGTATAACAAAGTGCAGTCCATTTATGAAAAAAGAGAACAACTTCAAATGTTAATGCCTGACGCTAACATTGCTGTAGCACATGGCCAAATGACTGAACGCGATTTAGAGGAAACGATGTTAAGCTTTATTAATCATGAGTACGATATTTTAGTAACGACAACAATTATTGAAACAGGTGTAGACGTACCAAATGCTAATACGTTAATCATAGAAGAGGCCGATCGTTTTGGATTAAGCCAGCTATACCAATTAAGAGGGCGTGTAGGACGTTCAAGTAGAATCGGTTATGCTTATTTCTTACATCCAGCTAACAAAGTGTTAAATGAGACTGCTGAAGAGCGATTGCAAGCTATTAAGGAGTTTACCGAACTAGGTTCAGGTTTTAAAATCGCTATGCGAGATTTAAATATTCGTGGAGCAGGTAATTTACTCGGTAAGCAACAACATGGCTTTATTGATTCGGTTGGTTTCGATTTATACTCTCAAATGTTAGAAGAAGCTGTAAACGAAAAACGTGGAATTAAAGAAGAATCGCCGGATGCACCAGATATTGAAGTTGAATTGCATTTAGATGCTTATTTACCAGCTGAATATATACAAAGTGAACAGGCTAAAATTGAGATATACAAAAAACTTCGAAAAGTAGAAACAGAAGAACAACTTTTCGATGTCAAAGATGAATTAATAGATCGTTTTAATGATTATCCAATTGAAGTCGAACGATTATTAGATATTGTTGAAATCAAAGTCCACGCTCTACATGCGGGTGTCGAATTGATAAAAGACAAAGGCAAATCTATACAAATCATTTTATCACCTAAAGCGACTGAAGATATTAATGGAGAAGAATTGTTTAAACAGACGCAACCTCTTGGTAGAGCAATGAAAGTTGGCGTGCAAAATAATGCAATGAATGTAACGCTAACAAAATCAAAACAATGGTTAGATAGTTTGAAATTCTTAGTTAGATGTATTGAAGAAAGTATGGCGATTAAAGATGAAGACTAAGAGTGAGACGGCGTTTAACGGCGTCGTTATACTTACCTTAGCATTAATTATTGTGAAGATACTAAGTGCCATTTATCGCATTCCGTATCAAAATGTTTTAGGTGATGACGGTTTATATGCTTATCAACAAATATATCCTGTCGTAGCACTAGGGGTTATTTTATCTATGAATGCTATTCCAAGTGCTGTGACTCAAGTGATAGGTGTTAATCGATCCGATGAAGTCTATACAAGGGTTATGTTTCGATTACAATGCATAGGTTTTATCGTCTTTATTTTGCTTTTTATGTTTGCGAATATGATTACCCGATGGATGGGCGATTCTAATTTAGCACCCATGTTAAAGATGGCCAGTTTTAGTTTTATTTTAATAGGTGTCTTAGGAGTGTTAAGAGGATTTTATCAATCAAAACAAGTAATGACCATACCAGCAATTTCCCAGGTTATAGAACAGGTAATTAGAGTTAGTTTAATCATTGTTGCAATTATTATGTTTTCAATGAAACACTGGTCTATTTATCAAGCAGGAGCATTAGCTATATTGGCATCTTCGATTGGTTTTTTAGGTTCAATGTTATATTTATTACTTAAAAAACCACTTAAACTTAAGTTATGCTATCGCTTTAATAATACTTCCATTCAATGGAAGCAGTTGTTTATTTCCATATCCATATTTGCATTGAGTCAACTTATCGTTATTTTATGGCAAGTTGTGGATAGTTTTACAATAATACGTTTATTACAACATAGCGGTATTGCTTTTAAAGAAGCAATTATTCAAAAAGGCATTTATGATCGTGGTGCTTCATTTATACAAATGGGTTTGATTGTAACTACGACTTTTAGTTTCGTTCTTATCCCATTACTTACTCAAGCAATTCGTGAACATAATCAAATTCATATGAATCGTTATGCAAATGCATCAATTAAAATCACGGTAGTAATAAGTACAGCAGCTAGTATAGGATTAATTAATCTGCTTCCACTTATGAATGTTGTATTCTTTAAAAGTAATCATTTAACTCTAACTTTGAGTGTTTATATGTTTACAGTGATATGTGTTTCGTTAATAATGATGAATATCTCATTATTACAAGTTCAAACCAGTATTCGTCCCATTATTATGGGTGTGATAATAGGAATACTGTCCAAAATTATTTTAAATGTTATATTAATACCTTTTTGGGGTATCGTGGGTGCAAGTGTGAGTACAGTCTTATCACTACTACTTTTTGTCATAATATTGCAAGTTGCAGTCTTAAAGTACTACCGTTTTAATCGTATATCTTTATTTATCGTTAAACTTATTTTAGGTATGATAATTATGAGTATAGTTGTTCAAACTGTCATGCTTGCCTTACCTTCAAAAAGTAGGATGTTAGGATTACTAGAACTTATAGTTAGCTCAATTATAGGCATAGTGATTATAATGTTGTATATTATTATATTTAATGTATTAGGATACAAAGAAATAAAGCACTTACCTTTTGGAGACAAATTATATCAAATGAAGAGAGGAAGACGGTCATGACCCATACAATTACAATAGTTGGTTTAGGTAATTATGGCATTGATGAGTTACCTTTAGGTATCTATCGTTTTTTAGAAAAAGAGTCTAAAGTATATGCTAGAACCTTAAATCATCCTGTCATCAATACGCTAAAGAAAGAAATTGAATTCGAGAGTTTCGATAGTATTTATGAAGCACATGACCGTTTTGAAGATGTTTATGAAGCGATTGTCACATCACTAATAGAATTGGCACAATCTGAAGATATTGTTTATGCAGTTCCTGGTCATCCTAGAGTTGCTGAAACTACGACTGTAAAATTATTAGAGTATAGTCATTTTAATAAGGATATCTCTGTGAAGGTACTTGGAGGAAAAAGTTTTATTGATGACATTTTTGAAGCGGTTGATGTAGACCCCAATGATGGTTTTACACTGCTTGATGGTACGTCATTAAAAGAATCGGCCTTAAATGTTCGTACAAATACAGTAATTACTCAAGTTTATAGCGTAATGATAGCTGCCGATTTAAAACTTACTTTAATGGAAAGATATCCTGATGATTTTAATGTGAAAATAATTACTGGTTCTCATAGTGATGGAGCTCACGTAATTGAATGCCCACTTTATGAAATTGATCGCTACGACGATTATTTTAATAATCTTACAAGTTTATTTATTCCAAAAATCAATGAGGATACATTACTTTATCAAGATTTTGATTACGCAGTTCAAACTATTGATTTACTCGTTGATAATGAAAAAGGGTGTCCGTGGGATAAAGTACAAACTCACGACTCATTAAAACGGTATCTTTTAGAAGAAACGTTTGAATTATTTGAAGCCATTGATAATGAAGATGATTGGCATATGATAGAGGAATTAGGAGATATACTTTTACAAGTATTATTACATTCTAGTATAGGTAAAAAAGAAGGATATATTGATATCAAAGAAATTATAGAAAGTCTCAACACCAAGATGATTCATAGACATCCACATATCTTTGGTAATGCGCATGTAACTTCGCAAGAGGATTTAAAAGACATTTGGTCACGTGCTAAAGAAAAAGAAGGTAAAGTGCCTCGTGTTAAATTTGAGAAAGTATTTGCAGACCACTTCTTGAAATTGTATGATAAAACAAAAAATAGGCAATTTGACGAAGATGATCTCAAACAATTTTTACAACAAGGAGAGAAAAATTCATGAGATTAGATAAATATCTAAAAGTGTCACGATTAGTTAAACGACGTACATTAGCTAAAGAAATTAGCGACCAAGGTCGAGTGACTGTCAATGGAAATGTGGCAAAAGCAGGTACAGATATCAAAGAAAACGATGAACTCATTATTCGTTTTGGACAAAAATTAGTCACAGTTAAAGTAACAGGATTAAGCGACCATGCTACAAAAGAAAATGCAAAAGGTATGTATGATTTGATTAAAGAAGAACGTATTAATGAAGAGTGAAATGCTTAAGGAGGTGACAAGCAATGAATAAAAAAGTAGAACATATCGGTAACCAATATACGTCACAAGAAAATAAGAAAAAACAACGACAAAAAATGAAAATGCGTGTTGTACGTAGACGTATTGCTTTATTCGGAGGTATTCTTTTAGCGATTATCCTCATTCTACTTGTATTGCTTGTCATTCAAAGACATAATAACGATCAAGATGCAGTTGAAAGGAAAGAGAAAGAAACTGAGTTTCAAAAACAACAAGATGAAGAAATTGCTTTAAAAGAGAAACTTAATAATTTAAATGATAAAGACTATATCGAGAAAATAGCGAGAGACGATTATTATTTAAGTAATAAAGGTGAAGTCATTTTTAGATTACCTGATGATAAAAAATCCTCTCAGTCAAAGACTTCAAACGAAAAAGGCAATTAGAATAAAATAATATGATTATATCATTGTGAAATTACGTGAACAGGAATATAATAAGGATAAAATCGAATCTAACCAGGAGGATTTATTTAGAAAATGTCAATCGAAGTAGGAAACAAGCTTAAAGGTAAAATTACAGGTATCAAAAAGTTTGGTGCATTCGTAGAATTACCTGAAGGAAAAAGTGGTTTAGTTCATATCAGTGAAGTTGCCGACAATTATGTTGAAAATGTTGAAGACCACTTATCAGTAGGTGACGAAGTAGAAGTTAAAGTTTTATCAATCGCGGATGATGGTAAAATTAGTTTATCAATAAAAAAAGCTAAAGACCGCCCTCGTAAGCCTCGTCACAGTAAAGCTAATCACGGTAAACCAGTTCAAAAAACTGAAGACTTTGAGAAAAAATTAAGTAACTTCTTAAAAGATAGTGAAGATAAATTAACGTCAATTAAACGTCAAACCGAATCACGCAGAGGCGGTAAAGGTTCTAGACGTTAATATGATATAGATTAAACGACCGTTAATGTCAGAGTGATGATGTTTTTAGTACTTTGACAAATAGTGGGAAGACACTACGAAGATGTTTAGTCCTTGATTAAACATATGCAACATCCACATGGGGTGGGAGGTAGAATTCAATTATATTACTTTGAATTCTCTCCTACTCCTATTTTTGTTGATGTTGAGTAAGTCATATTACGTTATGGAAGACGGATTTAATTGTATCACGTAGAATTCAATTTAGTGGCATCATTTAAAGTAACGAGGTGAATAAATGAATATCAAAACAGATGGTTGGTCTAAAAAAGCACATATTGTTGTGGCTGTCTCAACAGGCATTGATAGTATGAGTTTATTATATAGCTTATTAAACGACTATCAACATACATATCGTAAATTAACATGTGTTCATGTTAACCACGGATTGCGTGAACAGTCATATGAAGAAGAAGCGTTTTTGAGAGAGTATTGCCATCAACATCATATTGACATTTATATAAAGCGTTTAGACTTAAGTGATATTGTAGCAGACGGTAATAGTATTCAACAAGAAGCGCGTCAACGTCGTTATGAATGGTTTGGAGATATCATAGCTCAATTAAGAGCAGATGTATTGTTAACAGCTCATCATCTTGATGATCAATTTGAAACGATTATATATCGTTTGTTTACAGGGAGATCAACACGTAATTCATTAGGTATGACATATGAGTCGTATTTTAATCAATACAAAGTGTATCGTCCTATGTTAAATTTAAAAAAAACTGAAATATTAGCGTATCAGTATGCGAACCAAATTCCATACTATGAGGACATGTCTAATCAAGATAGAAAATATGTTAGAAATGACATTAGACAACGCATCATACCTGCAATTAACGAGAACCCGCATTTAAACGCGCATCAGCTACTCAAACTTAAGGATTGGCATGATATTGAATTGCAATCGTTAAAAGAACAAGCTGAAACGTTCATCAATAACGAAGTTTCAAAAAGTAAATATTTAACCTATTCCTTTTCTAGAACTGCTTTTAATGAATTGAATGTGAATATCAAAAGCGTAGTTATGGATTTGTTATTCGAAAAATTAGATTGTCATTTAGCAATGCCACAACATGCTTATGACGAGTGGTTTGAACAGATTAGAAATGATAAATCTCAATTTAATATTCACGTAACAGATGAATGGATAATTCAAATTGCATATGATAAATTAATAATAATGGCTAAAAGTGAAATGGATCAATATATATTAGACCGTATATGTATTAGAAAGCCAGGTACATATGAATTTAATGATTATCAAATTGATATTCATCCTGACTTACCACAACAGTTATATCCGCTTACTGTGCGTGTCCGACAAAATGGAGATGTGTATAAATTAAATGGTCAAAAAGGTCATAAAAAAGTGAGTCGTTTATTTATCGATAAAAAAGTGACTCTTGCTGAACGTCAGCGCATCCCACTCATTATTAATCAAGAAAATGCAGTGTTAGCTATTGGCGATTTATATGTTAAAGAAAATTTTAAAGAATTTATTTTGATTTCGAATAATGGAGATGAATTATAATGCATAAGGATTTAAAGAATGTTTTGTTATCGGAAGAAGACATTCAAAATATTTGTAAAGAGATGGGAGCTATCATTACTGAGGATTATAAAGATCGCCCACTCGTTTGTGTTGGTATTTTGAAGGGATCAGTCATGTTTATGGCAGACTTAATTAAACGTATTGATACACATTTATCAATCGATTTTATGGATGTTTCAAGTTATCATGGTGGAACGGAATCGACTGGGGAAGTTCAAATATTGAAAGATTTAGGTGCTTCTATAGAAAATAAAGACGTACTTATAATTGAAGATATATTAGAAACTGGTACAACTTTAAAATCTATTACAGAGTTATTGCAATCACGTAAAGTTAACTCTTTAGAAATAGCTACATTATTAGATAAACCTAACCGTCGCAAAGCTGATATCGAAGCAAAATATGTTGGTAAAAAGATTCCAGATGAATTTGTAGTTGGTTATGGTTTAGATTATCGTGAGTTATATAGAAATCTGCCATACATAGGCACACTAAAAGCAGAAGTTTATTCTAAATAGATTTTAAAATTGGATCTGTATTAATTAATAAGTATGTTAGTATAATGAACTGTGCGTAGATTTAGTGTAGACTCAAAGTAACAATTCAAAAATGTTATGAATTGATTAAAACTATTAAGATAATTAATGTTAACAGATAGTAAACAAAGAATAATGCATTTTAAAATCGACAAAATTGTAGATGCAATACTAAAGTTGAAATACTAGCCTGAATATAAAGTGTTGTGTTACAATTTTTGTTAGTTTTATTATTGGAAGTAGGAGGAAATGACGCATGCAGAAAGCTTTTCGCAATGTGCTAGTTATCGCAATTATTGGCGTTATTATATTTGGCCTCTTTTCATTTTTAAATGGAAATGGGAATATGCCAAAACAACTTACATATACTCAGTTTGTTAATAAGTTGAATAAAGGCGATTTAAAAACTTTAGAAATTCAACCAGAGCAAAACGTATATATGGTAAGTGGTAAAACAAAAAAAGATGAAGATTACTCATCGACAATTTTATATAACAATGAAAAAGATTTACAAAAAATCACAGATACAGCTAAGAAACAAGATAATCTTAAATTTACAGTTAAAGAAGAAGAAAAACAAAGTGTATTCGTTAGTATTTTAACGACACTGATTCCTGTATTAATCATTGCATTATTATTTATTTTCTTCCTTAGCCAAGCCCAAGGTGGCGGCGGTGGTGGTCGTATGATGAACTTTGGAAAATCCAAAGCTAAGATGTACGACAGTAATAAACGTCGAGTTCGTTTCTCAGATGTAGCAGGAGCTGACGAAGAGAAACAAGAATTAATAGAAATTGTAGATTTCTTAAAAGATAACAAGAAATTTAAACAAATGGGTTCAAGAATTCCAAAAGGTGTCTTACTTGTTGGGCCTCCAGGTACAGGTAAAACATTATTAGCACGTGCGGTTGCAGGTGAAGCTGGTGCACCATTCTTCTCAATTAGTGGATCTGACTTCGTTGAGATGTTTGTTGGTGTTGGTGCGAGTCGTGTTCGTGATTTATTTGAAAATGCTAAGAAAAATGCCCCATGTATCATTTTTATTGATGAAATTGATGCTGTTGGACGTCAACGTGGTGCAGGTGTAGGTGGCGGTCATGATGAGCGTGAACAAACATTAAACCAACTATTAGTTGAGATGGATGGTTTTGGAGAAAATGAAGGTATTATTATGATTGCGGCTACAAACCGCCCAGATATCTTAGACCCTGCATTGTTACGTCCTGGTCGTTTTGATAGACAAATTCAAGTTGGACGACCAGATGTTAAAGGTCGTGAAGCAATTCTTCATGTGCATGCGAAAAATAAACCTCTTGATGAAACAGTAGATTTAAAAGCTATTTCTCAAAGAACGCCAGGTTTTTCTGGTGCAGACTTAGAAAACTTGCTAAATGAGGCATCTTTAATTGCAGCACGTGAGGGTAAAAATAAAATTGATATGCGCGATATTGAAGAAGCAACTGACCGTGTTATTGCAGGTCCAGCTAAAAAATCTCGTGTAATTTCTGAAAAAGAACGTAATATTGTAGCGCATCACGAAGCAGGTCATACTATCATCGGTATGGTGCTTGATGAAGCTGAAATTGTACACAAGGTAACAATTGTCCCTCGTGGACAAGCAGGCGGTTATGCAATGATGTTACCAAAACAAGATCGCTTCTTAATGACAGAACCAGAATTACTCGACAAAATATGTGGTTTATTAGGTGGACGAGTATCTGAGGATATTAACTTTGGTGAAGTATCAACAGGTGCTTCGAATGACTTTGAACGAGCAACGCAAATTGCAAGATCTATGGTTACAGAATATGGTATGAGTAAGAAATTAGGACCATTACAATTCTCAAGCAATAGTGGTGGACAAGTATTCCTTGGTAAAGATATGCAAGGTGAGCCGAATTATTCTGGTCAAATTGCTTATGAAATTGACAAAGAAGTTCAACGAATTGTTAAAGAGCAATATGAACGTTGTAAACAAATCTTGTTAGAACATGAAGAACAACTTAAGTTAATTGCTAAAACACTACTTTCAGAAGAAACATTAGTTGCAGAACAAATTCAATCATTATTCTATGATGGTGTTTTACCAGAAGTAGATTATGACTCTGCAAAAGTTGTGAAAAATGAAAATAGTGATTATAGTGATGGAAAGTATGGAAAATCATACAACGACATTCGTAAAGAACAGTTAGAAGATGACGATAAAGAAGATGATGACAACCATGAAAAAGATGAAGTAAACCAAGACAACACAGACAGAGAAGCTGATAATACTTCACATACGAATGAACCAGGTCATCAACAATCTCCGAACATCGATAAACCATACAATCCTAACGATCCAAATCATAGACAATAGTACAAGTTTTAGTAAGTCTCTTTTTGCTCACGTATGAATTGAGTGAAAAGGGACTTTTTTATGTATAGTTTATACCAATACATTTTTAAACTTTTGGTAAAAATATTGTTATCATCTCTCATGGTTATAATACTCAATAAACATGTATGAGCAATAGATTTCATATTAGCCAATAAGAGATGTATAATAACCAATCAGTATTAAAAAATAAAAAGTTTTAAATTATAGATTATTTTTAAAAAGGAGATTTAACAATGACACATGATTATATAGTGAGAGGTTTAGCATACGGTGGGGAAATAAGAGCATATGCTGCAATCACAACAGAGTCAGTACAAGAAGCACAAACACGTCATTATACATGGCCTACTGCTTCTGCCGCTATGGGAAGAACTATGACAGCTACTGTTATGATGGGTGCAATGTTAAAAGGAAATCAAAAGTTAACAGTTACTGTTGATGGCAAAGGTCCAATTGGCAGAATTATTGCTGACGCAGATGCTCAAGGAAATGTTCGTGCATATGTAGACCATCCACAAACGCATTTTCCACTCAACGATCAAGGTAAATTGGATGTACGGCGAGCAGTTGGTACTGATGGTTCCATTCAGGTTGTTAAAGATGTTGGAATGAAAGACTACTTTTCTGGTGCGAGTCCAATAGTATCAGGTGAGCTAGGAGATGATTTCACATACTACTATGCCACAAGTGAACAAACACCATCATCAGTAGGATTGGGTGTATTAGTTAATCCAGACAACTCAATCAAAGCAGCGGGAGGATTTATTATTCAAGTTATGCCAGGTGCTACTGATGAAACGGTGACTAAATTAGAAGAAGCCATTAGTCAAATGCAACCTGTATCGAAATTAATTGAGCAAGGACTTACACCTGAAGGAATATTAAATGAAATTTTGGGTGAAGGTAATGTTCAAATTTTAAATTCAACGTCAGCGCAATTTGAATGTAATTGTAGTCATGAGAAATTTTTAAATGCTATTAAAGGTTTAGGAGAGGCAGAAATTCATAGCATGATTAAAGAGGATCATGGAGCTGAAGCTGTATGTCACTTCTGTGGTAATAAATATCAGTATAGTGAAAGTGAATTAGAAGATTTATTAGAAACAATGAAATAGTTCAAAAAATGATGAGTTAATATAATTTATAAAACAAACTGGATATAAATTTTAAAAGTTATGCACTCAATTTTAATAGAAGTTAGTCATATAGTAATGTAAAAGTCGTCGAAAAGGAGGATTATTTGTTGTCCTCACTTTCGTTCGACTATCTTTTTTTACGTTTAACTTAATCTTTTGTAGGAAATGTCTTATAGTAAAGACCAAAGTAGTATATAGTTTTATTTATAGTAAGACTATACGGTTTGTCTTTTTAGAAAATTCTGATAGAATAAAGTTATATCCGATAAAAAAACTAAGTATTGATAAATTGTAAAACTAAAAGGAGTGTTTTGGATGGCACAAAAACCTGTAGATTATGTTACACAAATTATTGGGAATACACCTGTAGTCAAATTAAGAAACGTTGTTGATGATGATGCAGCTGATATTTATGTTAAGTTAGAATATCAAAATCCAGGTGGTTCGGTAAAAGATCGTATCGCTTTAGCGATGATTGAAAAAGCTGAGCGTGAAGGGAAAATTAAACCTGGTGATACAATCGTTGAGCCTACGAGTGGTAACACTGGTATAGGTCTAGCATTTGTATGTGCTGCCAAGGGGTACAAAGCAGTTTTTACAATGCCTGAAACAATGAGCCAAGAGCGCCGTAACTTATTAAAAGCTTATGGTGCTGAACTAGTATTAACACCAGGATCTGAAGCTATGAAAGGTGCAATAAAAAAAGCTAAAGAATTAAAAGAAGAGCACGGCTATTTTGAACCACAACAATTCGAAAATCCAGCAAATCCTGAAATTCATGAACTTACAACTGGACCAGAATTAGTTGAACAATTTGAAGGTCGACAAATTGATGCATTTTTAGCTGGTGTAGGAACTGGTGGTACGTTATCTGGTGTTGGTAAAGTATTGAAGAAAGAATATCCAAATGTGGAAATAGTAGCTATTGAACCTGAAGCTTCTCCAGTATTAAGCGGTGGTGAACCAGGCCCTCATAAATTACAAGGATTGGGAGCAGGTTTCGTACCTGATACTTTAAATACAGAAGTTTATGACAGCATCATCAAAGTAGGTAATGATACTGCTATGGATATGGCACGTCGTGTTGCTAGAGAAGAAGGTATATTAGCAGGTATTTCATCTGGTGCTGCAATATATGCTGCTATTCAAAAAGCAAAAGAATTAGGTAAAGGTAAAACAGTTGTAACAGTATTACCAAGTAATGGGGAACGTTACTTATCAACACCATTATATTCATTTGATAATTAAAAACTAAACTAAAAATCATTTTGGACGAAGATTTGTTTCTAAAGTTTTAAAATAGCGTGTATTTCACGTTGATTTTTCAACTTTTTATAAAATAAATCTTCGTTTTTTATTTAATCAGACCAACCAATATTGTAGCTTCTATCTAAAATCGGCTACCTTTTTTTAATATGCCGATAATATATACTCAAAACTTATTGAAATGAATGATATCATGAAGTAGCAGATGTGTTTAGTAATGTAGTTATTATTGAAAATTAAAAAAATCTAAGAGTATATTATTGAAAAAGGTGAAATTATGATTAAAACAAAAATAATGGGGATATTAAATGTGACACCTGACTCATTTTCTGACGGAGGACAGTACCACTCAGTTGATCAAGCTGTGAAGCGTGCTAAAGAGATGATAGATGAAGGTGTAGACATCATAGACGTTGGAGGTGTCTCAACACGACCAGGTCATAAAGAAGTATCGCATAAAGAAGTATCGCTTAAAGAAGAAATGAATCGTGTATTGCCTGTGGTTGAGTCTATCGTTAAATATGATGTGCAAATTTCGGTTGATACATTTCGAAGTGAAGTTGCGGAAGCTTGTCTTAAACTTGGTGTTTCAATGATTAATGATCAGTGGGCAGGCCTATTTGATTCGAATATGTTTAATGTGGTATCTCAATACGGTGCTGAAATTGTACTTATGCATAATGGTGACGGTCATAGAGATAAACCTGTTGTTGAAGAGATGCTTGTATCATTACTTGCGCAAGCGAATAAGGCTGAACTAGCCGGTATACCACATAATAAAATCTGGTTAGATCCTGGAATAGGTTTTGCTAAAACACGAGAAGAAGGAAATGAAGTAATGGCAAGATTAGATGAATTAGTAGCGACCGAATATCCAGTTTTACTTGCAACAAGTCGAAAAAGATACATTAAAGAAATGATGAATCAAGATTCTTCTCCTTCAGATAGAGATGAGGCAACTGCAGCTACAACGGCTTATGGTATAATGAAAGGCGTTCGTGGGGTTCGAGTTCATAATGTATTATTAAATACGCGACTAGCCCAAAGTATGGATTTTCTAAAGGAGAATGAATATGAATGACATCATCTTTCTTAATGGAATGCGTTTTTATGGTTATCATGGAGTATTAGCTGCAGAAAATGATATTGGACAAATTTTTGTTGTTGATATTACTTTAAAGGTTGATCTTAGTTATGCAGGTCAATCAGATGATGTAAAAGATACTGTAAATTATGGAGAGGTTTATAAAGATGTAAAGTCTATTGTTGAAGGGCCACGTTCATGCTTAATTGAGCATCTGGCTGAACGTATTGCAAAACATATAAATTCACACTATAATCGTGTAATGGAAACGAAAGTTAGAATCACTAAAGAAAACCCACCTATTCCTGGTCATTACGATGGTGTTGGGATTGAAATAGTGAGGGAGAATGACTAAATGGTTAAAGCTTATTTAGGATTAGGGAGCAATATTGGAAATAGAGAACTACAACTCAATGAGGCTATTAAAATACTTCATGACTATCAAGGTATTCAAGTAACTCAAGTTTCTCATATTTATGAGACTGAACCAGTGGGATATACTAATCAACCGAAATTCTTAAACTTGTGCATTGAGATAGAGACTGAATTGAATCCACAATCTTTGTTAAAATGTTGTTTAACAACGGAACAACAACTTCATCGTAAAAGAGAAATACGTTGGGGGCCTAGAACTTTAGATATAGATATACTACTGTTTGGTGATCAAATTATTGAACAAGATAATTTATCAGTGCCGCACCCTAGAATGAAAGAACGTTCGTTTGTTCTTATCCCATTAAATGATATAGCTACTAACCAAATAGAACCGATCTCTAATAAAAGTATCGGGCAACTAGTAGTAACTGATAATAGCGTGAAAAAATATAAGGATTAATAAAGTATAGTAATATGGTTTTAAAACTTAAATGAAACTTTTAATGAAAGAAATTCATATATTGCTAATCAATAAGTTTATAAAGCTTGCAACTATTCGATGAAAATATAAATTACTTTATTACATTTTGATGGTCTTGTAGAATAATAAAGTGAGCATATTTGCTTTGATTAGATGCAATATCAACCTTCATGGAATAACAATACATATGAAGATAAGAAGGAAATAATGAAAGGCTTAAATATAAATTAAAACTGATTGGGAAACAATATATAGCTCCTAAAGTTTTCAACAGAAAGACATGGAACAATAAATTGATAAATCAAAGTTCAAAGGAGAGAATTTTATGTCAGAAGAAATGAACGACCAAATGCAAGTTCGTCGTCAAAAATTACAAGAATTAATTGATTTAGGGATTGATCCTTTTGGTCATCGATTCGATCGCTCATCTACTTCAAGTGAGTTAAAAGAACAGTGGGACCAATTCTCTAAGGAAGAATTGCATGAAAAAGAAGACGAAAGCCACGTGTCAATTGCAGGTCGTCTTATGACTAAACGTGGTAAAGGTAAAGCGGGATTTGCACATATTCAAGACTTGAAAGGCCAAATTCAAATTTATGTAAGAAAAGATCAAGTTGGAGATGATCAATTTAACATTTGGAAAATGGCTGACTTAGGTGACATTATAGGTGTTGAAGGTGTCATGTTTAAAACTAATACGGGCGAGATTTCTGTCAAAGCTAAGTCGTTTACTTTACTATCCAAATCATTACGACCTTTACCTGATAAGTTCCATGGTTTACAAGATATAGAACAAAGATATCGACAACGTTATTTAGATTTAATTACAAATGAAGATAGTACGCAAACGTTTATTAATCGTAGTAAAATAATTCAAGAAATGAGAAACTATTTAAATAAACAAGGATTCTTGGAAGTAGAAACACCAATGATGCACCAAATTGCTGGAGGTGCTGCTGCACGACCATTTGTTACGCATCATAACGCTTTAGATGCTACTCTTTATATGCGTATAGCTATAGAACTACATTTGAAAAGATTAATTGTCGGAGGTCTTGAAAAAGTCTACGAGATAGGCAGAGTCTTTCGTAATGAAGGTGTGTCTACAAGACATAACCCTGAATTTACAATGATTGAATTGTATGAAGCTTATGCTGATTATCATGATATAATGGATTTAACTGAAAATATGGTCAGACATATTGCTCAAGAAGTTTTTGGGTCAGCTAAAGTACAATATAATGGTGAAGAAATTGACTTAGAATCTTCATGGAAACGACTTCACATTGTTGATGCTGTTAAAGAAGCTACCGGTGTAGATTTTTATAATGTTAATTCTGATGAAGAAGCGATTAGATTAGCAAAAGAACATGATATTGAAATTACTGAAAATATGAAATATGGCCATATATTAAATGAATTTTTTGAACAGAAAGTTGAAGAAACACTTATTCAACCAACGTTTATTTATGGACACCCTATTGAAATTTCACCGTTAGCAAAGAAAAATCCAAATGATGAAAGATTTACTGATCGTTTTGAATTATTTATTGTAGGAAGAGAGCATGCAAATGCCTTCACGGAATTAAACGACCCGATTGATCAACGTCAACGTTTTGAAGCGCAACTTGTTGAAAAAGAACAAGGAAATGATGAAGCGCATGATATGGATGAAGATTACATCGAAGCATTAGAGTACGGAATGCCTCCAACTGGTGGTCTAGGTATCGGTATCGACAGATTAGTAATGCTATTAACTGATTCACCGTCAATTAGAGACGTATTACTATTCCCATACATGAGACAAAAATAGATTATATTAGTGATAATTGTTTAAAATTACAAACCATCATAATGTTTACAAATTTAATTGTATTGATTATGTTTTGGCGCTGCCTTCTTAATATTTAAAGGCAGCGCCTATTTTTCTAGCTTGAAATTATACCCGTGAAAAATTACGGATTAAACTCGATTAAGAATACATATAAGGAGAAAGATGTATAAAGTTATAAATAGAGGATTATATAACAAAATTGCTAAAATAGTCATATAGCAATCAAAACTAATATATGCTAGAATATTTGAAGTGAAAAGAGAGAATTTCTCTATTTGATACAAAAAATATCAAAATAGCATAAAAAGTGTTGACATATATTGATAAGTGAAGTAACATATAAAAGTCGTCAAAAACGAGAACGATATGTTATGCAATTGCAAAGAAAATTTTAACAAAGTGTAAAATTAACTGTTGCATTAGCTTTTAAAAGTGTGTATCATTAAATAAGTAAGTTAATTTTGTCTGGTGACAATGGCAAGGAGGTCACACCT
>NZ_KV811744.1:14009-36763 GCF_001813195.1 Staphylococcus sp. HMSC065D05 | reverse complement strand
ATTATAATATAAATTCAACTTTGCAACAGAACCATATTTAATATGATTAATATAGGTATTTGGCCAATGGTCATTCTAGCATTATTAATCATAGCTAATAGTATTTTTATGGTTTACAAGACAGTAGACGTTAAAAAACGCAAATGACAAAAAAGCAATCTCACTCTTAATTTATGTGAGATTGCTTTTATTTATCATAACAATATAATAACGTTTCAAGCACATTATTTAATGTTACAAACACTTCTTCAACTGTATAGTTATAGTCATTTTCTACCCAACGTCTTAGTACTTCTATTACGCCACTACTGTAAAAATCAGCTACAATTTCAGGATGTTTACTTTCTCTAATCTTTTGCGCTAAGGGGTCACGCTTACGAGTTGGGTTATTTAACATCATTTCGCGACTCACATTCGTTAAACTTCTAAATACATCTGCCTGTCGAGACGAAACTAATAGATGCTTAAAAATCTTTTTATTATTACCAATGTAATAGATAAAGTCTTCAAATGATTCAGGGGTTGTAATGTCTGCTGATGTGTCACTTTTAGCTATAATTTGTTGTGTAATAAAGTCAGGTAAAGTGTAGAGTAATTCATATTTATCTTGGAAGTATCTATAGAACGTACTGCGGTTGATTTCTGCAATATCACATATTTTTTGAACCGTGATTTCATCAAAATGATAATCATGTAAAAGTATAAACACTGTTTCATGAATATGTTTAATCATACGCTTTTGATTTGCTGACGGCATTATCTGATTCTCCTATTTATTTAATCTAGTCAGATAGCCTGACGTAATAAGAGTAATTTATCACAATAAAGTTGATTTTTCCAAACATAACAACTGATACTACGTTTAAATTTGTTTATAAAAAAAGAGTAAATAAGTTATTTGAAACGTTTAATACTATAAGAGCGATATAAAAAAGTAGGAGCGAAACTGAGTTTAGTTTCACTCCCTCGCAATAATAGCTACGATTGAGAAGAGTTTGTCTTAAGCGCCTTCTCAACTCGGTTTGCTACTGTAAATTTGCATTATGAGTTTTAAATATGCTACACCAAACGAGCATATTCTTTATTTGTCTTTCTTTACTTTGTAATTAGATAGTCTCAATACCTTCTAACCATTCATCTACTTTATTATCATTATCATCCACATAGTCTTTAGCTACTTGTTCTGGATTTTTGTTATCAACAAAGATTTTTTTAGCTAATTTGTCTTCGTCAGATTTACTCCAATCATCTGCCATACGTGTTGCAACTGTGTATGCAGCTGGATGTGCTTCTTTAAAGTCTTTGTTAAATACTAAGTCAATATGTTGATTATTATTACCATAAATGTTGTCTGGATCTTTCAACATTTTAACGTCTAATTCTTTAGAGAACCAGCTAGGTTCCATTGCTGTGAAGACGATAGGTTCTTGTTGTTTAAAAGCAGATTGAATTTTCTTGAATTGGTCTTGGTCAGAACTTTCTTTCAAGCTATATTTATCCAAGTTGTCACTATCAAGTTCATCTTTAGTTTCTTGCATAACGCCATTACGTGCGTCTGTGCCTTGAATTGCCCAATCTACAGATTTTCCGAAGTCACTGTTTTTTAAGTCACTAATTGAGTCGACATCTTGCACGTACTTAGGTACGGCTAAACCTACTTTTGCGTTATCAATTAAATGTTTATCATCATAAATTGTTAATTTACTTTTGAACTTATCGTAGTAACTTTTATCAGTAGTAGGGAATATACCTGATGCATGGAATGAATCAGAGTTCTCTGATACAGCAGCATATAACGGGCCACTTGCTGTTACTGGTGTAGTTGTTACATCATAACCTGCTTTTTTCAATACTTCTGCTATAACTAGTGAACGTGGTGTTGAATTATCACTCGCGATATAAGATATTTCGATTTCTTTATTACCAAGTGATGTTTGACTATCGTCTGATGAACCACTACCGTTACCACTATTACCACAAGCACTTAGCACTATGGCTAAGGCTAGTGTGGCTAGTAGTCCTAAGAATTTCGAACTACGTCGTTTTAACATAACGTGTTTCCCCCTTTTTAATATTAGTCTCTAAGTTCGTCATCATGACGATGTTGAGATGATCGGTTATATCTATCGTAAACACCTTTGTTGTTTTCACGAGCGTATAACATTAATGCTTTGAATAATACATCTTGATCAATATTGCTATCAGTTAATTCTTTGTATAAGTTTGTTGTTTTATCAAAATTTGAATCATGATAATCATGGTTATCATTTTGATGATCATGATTGTTGTGACGATAATCATCATTTCTATCGTAATTGTCTTGATAGTGTCGATCATTATAATTACGTTCATCATGATGAGTATGGTCGCCATCTTGAGTATAAAGTGATTCATAGTCGATATCATCACGTTGATTATCATATTGATGTTGGCGATGATGCTGGTCATGATGATTATTTAAATGCACAGAACGGTTATAATCTTCGTCATTATAATTGCGATTGTAGTTACGTTTGTCATTTTGATAAACATAGTTATCTTTGTCTTGTCTAGAGTATTCACTATTTTTATCGTTGACATGACCTTTTTCAGAAGATGTGTCGTGATGATTATCTTCTTCTAAAGCTTTACCTTCAACGTCAACGTTTGGCAATACTGCACCTAACCATTTAGGAAGGTACCATGAAGCTTTACCAAAGAGTTTCGTCAATGCTGGAATTAATGTCATACGTACGACGAATGCGTCGAATAACACACCGAAACCTAATGCGATACCCATTGACTTAATTGCACTGTCATCTTGGAAGACGAATGCGATGAATACACTGAACATAATAAGTGCAGCAGCTACGATAACAGGTCCACTTTCTTTGATACCTACACGGATTGAATGATCATTATCGCCAGTCTTACTGTATTCTTCATGTACACGTGTCATTAAGAAGAGCTCGTAGTCGATGGCAAGTCCGAATAACAATCCAATTGTGATTACTGGAAGGAATGCAAGTAATGGTCCTGTGTTTTCAATACCAAATAAGCTACCCATAAAGCCATGTTGAATGACTAATGTTGTGAAACCTAATGTAGCCATTAATGAAAGGATAAAGCCTAGTACTGCTTTTAATGGAACTAAGATCGAACGGAACACAATCATTAATAAGAAGAATGCTAATACAACAATAACGCCTGCAAATACTGGAATAGCGTTGTTTAGTTTTTCTGACATATCGATGTTAATAACACTTTGTCCTGAAATTTCAGTGCCATAGTCATATTTTTCTTGCGCTTGGCTATGATAATCACGTAAATCATATACTAGATTTTCTGTTGACTGTGAGTTCGGTCCTTTTTCAGGAATGATTGTGAATAATGCGTAATTGTTGTTGTCAGTTAGTTGTGCTTTTGAAACTGTATCAACATTATCAATGTCTTCTAAATCACTACGCATATTATTTAAATCACGTTCGATAGTGCTTTTACTTCCACCATCTTTTGTATTTACTAACATGACAATTTGTCCGTTATAACCTTCGCCAAAATTATCTGAGATTAATTTATAGGCTTTGTATTCTGATGAGTCAGTTGGTTTTAAACTATCATCTGGAATACCTAAACGCATGCCACTGACTGGTATAGCAGCTAAAATTAAAATAATTAAACTTACAATAACAGCGATAACTGGCTTACCAACAATAAATTTTGCCCAAGAATGATCTTTAGGGTCTTTACTTTTAGTTGGTTTATCTTTAATTTTAATACTTTTATGGAAGATACTGATTAGGGCAGGTAATAGTGTTAATGCTGCTAATACTGCAAATAACACACTAATCGCTGAAGCGAATCCCATAACCGCTAAGAAGTCGATTCCTACAAGTGATAAACCACAAACAGCAATCATAACTGTAAGACCAGCGAATATTACAGCACTGCCTGCTGTACCCACTGCTGTTGCAATAGCTTCTACAGTATCGACACCTTTTTTCTTAAGTTCTTTAAATCTAAATAGAATAAAGAGTGAGTAGTCAATACCAACAGCTAAACCTATCATTACAGCTAGTGTAAGAGTGAAGTTTGGAATATCAAAGATATATGTTAATAATGCGATGATACCAACACTTGAACCTAAACCGATGATTGCACTAATAATTGGCATACCAGCTGCGATAAGTGAACCAAAGGTAATAAGTAAGATTACGAATGCTACGATGATACCGACAATTTCTGATGTACCACCAGGTTCGGAATTCATAGCGCCACCTTGAGTTTTTTCAATTTGCACATTATGGTTGTCAGTTACATCTTTTAATTCTTTGTCGATGATATGTTTAGAAGAATCTTTTAATCCAGTTTGTGGAACTACATAACTTACGTTAGCGATAGCAGTATCGCCTTCATCATTAACTTGTCCACTGTCATATGGATTAGAGATATTTTGGATATAATCATCATTTTGTCTGATATTGTCTAAAGCATCTTCAATATCTTTCTTCGTATCTTTATTATTGAGTCCATCATTCTTATTAGAATGGAAGACTATTTTCATCGAGGCTTTCTCACTGTCCTGATGAAATTCTTTACTGATTTTATCGTTTGTGTCTAATGACTTAAGGCCGTTCATAGTGATGTCACTGTCAAACTTCGGTGAGTTTATCATTAATGGCGTGATAATAACACCTAGTATAACAAGCCATCCTATAACACTTAGCCATTTGTTCTTAGCTATAAATTTTCCTAGTTTGTATAATAGCTTTGCCAAGACATTTCCCCCTATTTCATTAATTTATATCGCTTAAAGTATGGGTAGTGTGCTGATGTTTTGTGAGCAATTACATTAAATCGATACCTCAAATTAAGCATATTTAAAATGTTACATTTGATAATGTAACAAGTTATACCCACGTTCGGTACCATTAAAAGTTTTACGTCGTTGGAAAATGCAACACTTTGGAAAAATTGTTGGTGAAAATAGCGTGTATTAAGGAGATATATAAGAAAACAGGTTCTGTTGCAAAGTTAAAATTATATGCACATCTATACAAAACTATAAAAGCAAATATTGTTTTAACAGTAAAGAGCTTTATTAGTATTAATTATTTTTCGTTTTTCAGTATAAATATTACATGATTTTTAACTTTGCAACAGAACCCTATTTATTATTGCGTAAAAAATACCTGAGACAACAAATGATGTCTCAGGTTCTTAATCTATCTCTTAAGTTATTTTTTAATTGGGAATAAACTATCAATTTTGTCTATTTCACCTTGCGATAATTCAATATTTGCAGCATCAATATTTTCAACAACTTGCTCTGCACGTTTTGCACCAGGGATGACAACATCTAGTGATGGACGTGTAAGATAAAATGCTAATACGACATTGGCAATCGTTGTATCATGTGCCTCTGCAATATCAGTTAATGCTTTTACACGACGCACATTATCTTTGAATACGTCTGGTTGAAAATCAGGACGTTCTGCACGATGATCCTCAAATGTTTGATTTTCATCGTACTTGCCAGCTAGTATACCTGAAGCAAGTGGGAAGTAAGGAACAAATGTAATATTATTTTCTGCAGCATATGCCATTACTTCTTCATTTTCACGATGTAATAAATTGTATTCTAATTGAACAACATCAACATATCCATCTTTATTCGCTTCTTTTAATTGTTCTAAAGAGAAATTAGATACACCTATTGCTTTAATTTTACCTTCATCTTTAAGCTCTTTAAGAGCCGCCACCGCTTTATCTTTTGGGGTATCGTCATCAGGAAAATGAATATAATACAAATCAATATAATCCACTTGAAGACGTTCCAAACTATTTTCAACTTGCTGTTTTAAATATTCTGGATCGTTATTTTGAACAACTTCTTCATTTTCTTTAATAACATGCGAACCTTTTGTTGCAATTTGCACTTTCTCGCGTGGATATTCTTTTACAACTTGTCCAACTAATTCTTCAGAACGTTCAGGCCCGTAGATATATGCTGTATCTAATAATGTTATACCATTATCAATAGCTTGACGTACAACTTCTTTCCCTTGCTCTTCATCCAAATTAGGATATAAATTATGACCACCTACTGCATTTGTACCTAATGCGATAGGAAAAACATTGACATCAGATTTACCTAATCGTACTTGTTTTACCATTAAAAGTCATCTCCTTTATTTAAAATACTTAAATATATTATACCCAAATCATAACTTATTCATTCATGTTAATTATCTATTAGAAGCAAGTATCTTGACCTTAAAATCATTATACGCTTTAATGTAACTAATGAAGTTACATTAAGGTGGGTAAAAATGAATTTAGAATTCAATATTGCAGTACATGTACTATGTTTTCTTGCTCAACACGATCAAGAACAATTCAATAGTAAAGAATTAGCTAAATTAACATGTCTGAACCCTGTACAACTTAGACGCGTTCTAGCATATTTAACTGAACACAACTATATCAAAGTTCAGCGTGGTAAAGCAGGAGGCTACCAAGCCAATCAACATACTGCTCAAGTAGATTTAGCCAAGTTATATCAACACTTTGTTTTAGATAAAAATAATAGCCAAAGACGATTTACTGGCGCTTCTGACAGTCATTGTCAAATTTCTAAGAAAATTGCTCATACAATGTCACATTATTATTCTCAAGAACATCAAATAATATTAGATTTTTACAAAGATAAAAATATTACAGATGTTTTGGCAGATATTTTACAGGAGGGGTAAAACCATGAAAAATTATGATTTGATTATTATTGGTTTTGGAAAAGCAGGTAAAACATTAGCGGCACATGCTGCTAGTCACGGACAAAAGGTTGCAGTGGTAGAACAATCAACAAAGATGTATGGCGGTACATGCATTAATATCGGATGTATACCGACTAAAACATTAATTCATGATGGTATTGAAGGTAGTTCATTCAAAGAGGCTATTACTAGAAAAAAAGAAGTCGTACAGGCATTGAATAACAAGAACTATCAAGGCTTAAATTCAAAGGACAATATAGATGTTCTAAATTATAAAGCTAATTTTATTTCTAACGAGGTAATAGAACTACAAGATAATAATGGAACAATTCAAGAAACAATTACAGCAGATAAGATAGTAATCAACACTGGTTCACGTGCAAATATCCCAGATATCAAAGGGATAGATAGAGCTCAAAATATATATGATTCTACTGGATTACTAAATATTGACTATCAACCTCAAGAACTTGTTATTATTGGTGGTGGTTATATCGCTCTCGAATTCGCTTCAATGTTTGCAAATTTTGGAACACATGTAACAATTCTTGAGCGTGGTGATGCTATCATGACAAATGAAGATCAAGACATTGCAAATCTTATTGTCAAAGATTTACAAGATAAAGGTGTGACTATAAACACTAATACTAGTACTATTGCATTTTCAAACAATAAAGATCAAACTATCATACACACAAATCATGGAGAAATATCAGCTGATACTGTGCTCTTAGCCACAGGTCGTAAGCCAAATACAAATCACTTAGGTCTTGAAAATACAGATGTAAAAATCGGAAAACAAGGTGAAGTAATTGTAAATACACATTTGCAAAGTACAGTGAAACACATATACGCTGCAGGTGATGTTAAAGGTGGATTGCAATTTACGTATATTTCACTCGATGATTATAGAATCATTAAATCACATCTATTTGGTGATGGTTCTAGAACAACTGAAAATCGTGGTGCAATACCTTATACGGTCTTTATTGATCCTCCTCTATCTAGAGTAGGACTAATTGCAAGTGAGGCGAAATTACAAGGATACGATATTCTAGAAAATAAAGTCTTTGTCAGTAACATACCCCGTCACAAAATCAATAATGATTCCAGAGGTTTATTTAAAGCAGTAATTAATAAAGATACAAAAGAAATTTTAGGAGCGTCATTATATGGCAAAGAATCAGAAGAACTGATTAGCTTAATCAAACTTGCTATAGATCAACATATTCCTTACACAGTATTAAGAGATAATATATACACACATCCGACAATGACCGAATCCTTTAATGACTTGTTTTTAGAACCACTTTGATCTCTGATCATTAGTGGTTCTTATGCAGGTGAATCCTTCTCCTGCGTTCCACTCTATACTTTGATCTCTGATCATTAGTGGTTCTTATGCAGGTGAATCCTTCTCCTGCGCTCCACTCTATACTTTGATTTCTGATGATTAGATACTACAAATGTAGGAATTATCTATCATGACTATTTAAAATTAAAGACCGATAAATTCATTTTTTAGAACTCATCAGTCTTTAATAAGAATATGACAGTATTCATATTTAATGCTTTCTTCTATCATATTACAAAGTAATGAAAATTAAATGGCTTCATATATTCGAATTTGCAACTTAATTATGTACTATTAACATTAAAACCACCCGCGACAATCATTCATGTCTCAGGTGGTTTTGATTTATTTCTCTGCTTTGCGCTTCTTTAACTTTTCCTTAAGTTTGCGATCTTGTTCTTCTTTACGACGTTTTCGTTCTTCGTTACGTTTTCTAAGTCGCTCTTCTTCTTCTGGATCACGTGGTTTTTTTAATTGTTTTGTAACCTTTTCCATAAGTTCTTCTTCGGTTAACGCAGCAAGTGGTCGATTATTAACAAATGCAAATGTTTTACGCCGACCTGGTCCACAATAAGATTGACAGCCTATTTCAATTTCAGCTTCCGGATCTAATTTTTCTAATTTTCGCTTCAAAGATTTTAAATTCACAGCCTGACACTCATCACAGATTAAAAATTTATTTTTCATCTTGCTACCCACCTTTCTATATAAACTCTTCCATCATCGTTAATATAACTCTATTTATTTTACTCTTTTTACTATAAAATTCAAGATACTTTTCACTTTAAAATTTATACATACCATATACTAATAAAATAAGAAAGTGGAACTGAATACACAGTCCCACCCCCGGTTGAGCCTCGAACCCTAAATGACTTATATCACGAGTTACTTTTCTTATTGTCCATGGTAAATTTTAAATTTCAATGGTTTGATATCATTCATTTGCCATTCATTATAAATAATATTTTTATCAATTACCTTATTGATAATAGTAATGCCGCAATCGCCACCACCAGCACCTGAAGTTTTAGAAGCGCCACCGTGCTTTTCACCGACATCACATAATTTTTTTAGCTTATCTGTTTCAATTTCAACTGATGCTTCTTTATCCATAGATTGAATAATACGTCTGTTTATACGTATCATCTTTTGAACACCTTTGATATTATTAGTTTTAAAAGCTTGGATTAAACTTTCTACACAAGCATGAGATTGATCTAAAAAATCACCATAAAAACTTGGATCTGATTTTAAACGTTTGACTTCACTCACTAAGTGTGGAGAAGAAGCTGGGGACCCAGTCCATCCAATAAGGACTTCCATATTTTCGGGAGCTTGTAAAGGTTCGATATGTAAGCCTGGCCAATTTTTTTCCAAAACATCATTCACCGATGTTTCTTCCATTTGCTGTTTCACCCAGTCATGGTCGAACGTACTATATGCAAGCCATCCACTGTAGACACTAACCGCAATATCACCACATGAACTTAAACTTTGTAATTTCATATTTGCAATTACAGCTAATTTATAAATATAAAGGTTTGATAATTCCAAACCATAGAATTCATTCAAAGCTTTAACAACAGATACTAAAACAGCGGCGCTTGAACCTAATCCGTACTTCTGACCAGAGTTATCTGCTAAGTTACTATCAATGGTTAAATGAAAGTGCTTTAAATTCATATTGCAACTGCGCACATACTGTTCAAACACTTCTATAGCTGTCACAACATATTTCAGTTGCTTGGCAGCTTGAACATCTGAGATTTCAATTCTATCTTCATTACGGTCAAATTTAACTGGTTCATAATGTAATGTTTTGGAATGAATACTACCTTCAACTTTATTTGACGCCTCAATTGTCGCCGTTACAAAGCGATTTACTGCAATAAGAATAGATTTATATCCTGGTTCGGTTACTGCATACTCGCCTGCAATATAAAGTTTTCCGGGGGCTTTTACCTGAATCATTCTATCTCTTCCTTACTTAATAATTTCAACGCCAGAGCTAATGATATCACTTGCTATAATCTTCGATTCGTCAAATACTTTTAAAAATTGTTCCATCACAGCTTGTTTATTTTTCTTTTCTACTAAAACTTTTACATTGGGACCCGCATCCATTGTAAAGTAACAAGGTAAATTGGCTTTTCGACACTGTTCCACAATAGCCATAGCATCGTAGCTTTCTTGCACTAAATACGTAAAAGGAGGTTGAGCACCTAAGTTAGTGGCATGCATACGTAAACCATTTGCTTCAATGACTTCGCCTAAGCGTTGAAAATCTTGGTTTTTAACTGCCTCTTTAGCTTCATTTAAATCTTCATCAACGTGATCCAACCAATATTGATAGAATCTAGAAGTATCTCTTGTTAGTGACATACCTGACCTACTAGATACTTTTTTTGACTGATTATTAATCACTACAAATATCATTGATAAATCTTTTTCCCAACCATTGGAATTAATTTCATGTGCATATGAGGTCAAATCATCATGCCCTTTTTCCCATTCAGCAAATCCACCAAAAATACTTCTAGAAGCAGAACCTGAACCACGTCGAGCTAAACGTGATAAGTCTGTATCTGATAAGTTCAATGACAAAGCTTCATTACAAGCGGCAGCTAAAGCAGCGTAAGCACTCGCTGAAGAAGCAAGTCCAGCTGCTGTTGGCACATGATTCTCACTTTCAATTCGCGCATGCAAACGATTTCCAGCCAAATCTCTCACTATATTCATATAGTTTTGAATCTTTTCTTTCTCTTTGGCATTCACTTCATTTCCATTTAAAATAAGGCGATCTTCAGTAAAATCAGGGTCAAAAGTCACTTTTGTTTCAGTATAAAATCGATCTAAGGTAATTGATAAACTATTATTCATAGGAATAATGTAAGTTTCATCAGCTTTCCCCCAATACTTAATCAACGCAATATTTGTATGTGCTCGTGCTTTGCCACTTTTCACCAATGATTTAACCTCCTAAATGTTCAATCCATGTATGTGCTGCGCCAGCCTTTTCAACTGCAGCAACAATAGTTTTTGCAGTTTGTAAATTTTCCGCAAGAAGAAGCATGCTGCCACCTCTTCCTCCACCAGTTAGTTTACCAGCAATGGCACCATGTTCTTTCCCAATTTGAAGTAATTTTTCTATTTTATCGTGACTTACTGTTAAATGTCTCAAGTCTTCTTGACATGCGTTAAATATGTCAGCCAAATGATGAAAATCATGCTGTTCAATCGATTCACTAGCTCTGTGAACAAGTGTACCAATGTGCTCTACATATTTCATATATTCATCAGATTCACACAATACGTGAACATCTTCCACTGCTTGTTTGGTAGAACCCTTTACTCCGGTATCAATGACAACCATATAACCATTCAATTTTAGTGATTTTAATGTTTCGGCCTGCCCTTGTTTAAACCATACGGGTTTATTTGACACAATCGTTTGCGTATCGATACCACTTGGCTTACCATGTGCGATTTGCTCCGCCCAATTTGCTTCTTTAATCAATGTTTTGTCATCTAAAGGTTGATCCATAAAATCATAACTGGCACGTACAAACGCTACTGCTACTGCAGCACTTGAACCTAAACCTCTTGATGGAGGCAAGTTAGTTTGAATTTTTACTGATAGTGGTTCTTTCACTCCACTTTTTTCAACAAAGCGATTAATGATAGACTTTAGATGTTCGGGAGCATCGTACAACATTCCGTCATATACGTCACTTGTGATAGAAGAATAATTTCCTTCATCTAAACTTTCAATGAGGACTTTAATTTTCCCAGCATTAAATGGAATTGCGATTGCCGGTTGACCAAATGTAACTGCGTGTTCACCCATTAGAATAATCTTTCCAGTAGATTCTCCGTATCCTTGTCTAGTCATATTTTCTCACCTTTATATACCTTCTTTAAAATATCACTTCATAAGATGTACTGACGATGTTAAAATGATTGACTTGCTGTTTAACGTGATATTAATTTAATTTCTTTACATATTCATCTTGATTGATGTCACTTAAATGTCAATTTTATCGAATACATTTATTATAAAGCCAATAATCAAGCGTTCATTATAACTATTTAAAAGTAAAATAACAACAAAAAAGTATAATAACTTTTTGTTTGAGTTTTCACAACACTTTAATATTATAAAACTCTTTTAAAGAGTTATCAAAATCATGAAATATATTTACCTTAAATGACAATTTTGTAAACATCGTTAAATTTTTTACTAAAGTTTTTAAAATTTTCCACCTCAACTATAATACTACAAATTTGTGATAGAATATATATCATTTTCTAACAAAGTCATCTTAACTTTTGTTTGAAAGGTATTTTTATTAAACAAAATAGTACTAGGATTGAATTTAAATTGAATTTGTTGTCCTCTTTTAACCTCGAATAACACTTGTCTTTTTTATTGGTTTTCTATGTAAAATTCTCTTGGTTAGAACCCCATTGATTGAAAATTTATATAAAAATATTTTCTATTCACATCAACTATCACTGCTAATACGTAAAAAAACCTGAGACAATTATTTTGTCCCAGGCTTATCTTTTTATGACTTATCTATGGTGTCACCTTGCTAAAAATCTAATTTTTCATTTATTTTCGCATTGCGTTCTAGCATCTTATCATAGTACCCCTCGTAACGTGTCCACTCGTCTTCTGTAATAGGATCCATATTTAAGTTTGCCCCTAAATCTTTTAGTGCATATAATAATAAAAACATAACATCTTGCACTTTAATTTCTCTATTTAAAAGAGTTTCTAAAGATGCCATACATGAGGGATCTATGTCTGGATAGTGAAACTTAGTAGTCTGCCCTTTAAGTGCACGTTGATAAAACTGTTGCATCATTAATGCCCGTTCTGAGCCAGAACCTTCAATACATAAGTATATTTGCACTGCGATACCACCACGTACTCGTCGCTGAGAAATCCCGGCAAATTTCTTATCATTAATACTTAAATCAAATTTTCCTGGGCAATACGATTGCTCAATTTCTTTAGTATCGATACTAACATCTTCATCCTCAAACATTTTACTAATCAATAAATACATCACTGTAAAGGCTTCATCAATAGTCGTTTCGGTTTGTCCTTTAAAAATCAAAGATATATTTAGTATTCCTTGATCTAATACGACACCCAAGCCACCAGAATTCCTAACAATCGCATTATATCCCTGTTCATCTGTAAGAAAACGAATACCATCACTTAAAAATGGTAAACGCGAATCATGAATGCCCAAAATCACGGTGTGTTGATGTATCCACGTTCGTACTACATTACAAGATAAGTCTTTACCAACGCTTTCGGAAAAAGTGTCATCAAACGCAAAAGATTGCATGGGCTCTAAACCACTTGAATGATCGACATAACGCCAGTTGATTTGATTAAAATATTTAGTTGCTAAGTCCATTATTGTAAGGCTTGAGCAGCTGTAATAATAGATAAGTTATAAACGTCTTCAGTTGAGCAACCACGAGATAAATCATTGACTGGAGAGTTTAATCCTTGTAGGACTGGTCCTACTGCATCGTATCCACCTAAACGTTGAGCAATCTTATAACCAATATTACCTGCTTCTAGACTAGGGAAAACAAATACATTCGCATCACCTTGAATTTTTGCACCAGGTGCTTTCTTCTCTGCTACGCTAGGAACAATAGCAGCGTCAAATTGGAATTCCCCATCAATAACTACATGCTCTAATTGATCCGCTTCAGCTTTTTCTTGAGCTAACTTCAATGCTTCTTGCACTTTAGTAACATCATCCGATTTAGCAGAACCTTTTGTAGAAAAGCTTAACATAGCTACTTTAGGGTTCATTCCAAAGCTTTGTGCTGATTTAGCACTCTCTACTGCAATTTCAGCAAGTCCTTGAGCATCTAATTCTGGATTAATAGCACAATCCCCAAAAATATATTGTTCATCACCTTTAATCATAAAGAAAATACCAGATGTTCTAGATACACCAGGTTTAGTTTTGATAATTTGTAATGCTGGTCTTACTGTATCTCCAGTAGAATGTGCAGCACCACTCACTAAACCTTCAGCCTTTCCAGTATACACAAGCATTGTTCCGAAATAATTTACATTATCTAATAATTCAACTGCTTGTTCTTTAGTTGCCTTACCTTTACGTCTTTCAACAAAAGCATCTACAAGCTCATCTTTAAGTTCACTCGTCGCTGGATCTATGATTTCAATTTGCGTTAAATCTAAAGCGTGTTTAGACGCAAGAGATTTAATATTATCTTCGTTTCCTAAAACGATAGGTGAAACATAGTCAGTTTTTTGTAGCTGAGTCGCAGCAATGAGCACTCGTTCATCTTCACCTTCAGGTAATACTATTTTTACATTTTTTCCGGATAATTTGTCTTGTAATACAGATAATAAATCAGCCATAATATCCTCCTTAATTCTCTCTTATAATAACGTTTACATAGTAAATTATACGTTATTTTTTATCAGAATTCCATTTCGCTTTTGTAAACATTTTTTTAGTAGTTAAATGAATGTTTGTGATAGAATTTGAAATGAATCCAATAAGAATTTTGAAAAAGGAGAGATTGATAATGAGTGAAGCAGCAGAAACTTTAGATGGTTGGTATAGCTTACATTTATTTTATGCAGTAGACTGGACAACTTTTCGTTTAATTGCTGAAGATGATCGTGAAGCAATGATTACTGAACTAGAAACATTTGTTAAAGATAAAGCAGTTGCTAGAGAATCACATCAAGGTGATCATGCAATTTATAACATTACAGGTCAAAAAGCGGACCTTTTACTATGGTTTTTACGTCCAGAGATGAAAGAGTTAAATCAAATTGAAAATGAGTTTAATAAATTACGTATCGCAGACTATATCATTCCAACTTATTCCTATGTGTCAGTGATAGAATTAAGTAATTATTTAGCTGGCAAATCTGATGAGGATCCTTATGAAAATCCCCACGTTAGGGCACGATTATACCCTGAATTACCACATTCTGAATATATATGTTTCTATCCAATGGATAAACGACGCAATGAAACTTATAACTGGTACATGTTACCTATCGAAGACCGTAAAACTTTAATGTATAACCATGGGATGATAGGTCGTAAATATGCTGGTAAAATCAAACAGTTTATCACAGGTTCAGTAGGTTTTGATGACTACGAATGGGGTGTTACATTATTTTCAAATGATGTACTTCAATTCAAAAAAATTGTCTATGAAATGCGTTTTGATGAAACGACTGCTCGTTATGGCGAATTTGGTAGTTTCTATATTGGGCATATTTTAAACATCGAAGACTTCAAACAATTTTTTAGTATATAAGTTAAAGTGAAAAATTAACCCTACACACCAGAATCATAATTTACTGGTGTGTAGGGTTTTTAATATGTAGAAAAGATAATACCTTATCTTAAATTTAATGACTATAAAAATTTTAAGAGCCTGTACAATTAAGATGTACTAGGCTCTTATGTTGTAGTATCCTTGGGAGAACTTTAAATCACTACTACGTATATAGTTAACCTCATAGAATATACCGTCGCTACTCAATATATTCACTGTCATCGTTAACTAATATTATTTTAACCTTTTTGAAATATTTGAAACATTATATAAAGGTAAATGTACAACTATAAGGTTTTTTTTAATATTTATTATAAAATTCATCTATATAATCATTATTTTATCTGCTTAACTCTATGAAAATGACTTTAAATAACAAGTTGCACGTCATGTAAACCTCAAGGGTTGTGGCGTTTTCCTAAAACCTTTACTATAATTATAATAATGATTTATTCTTAATTTTAAAAAAATTTGGTGATGAAATGAATAAGGATACAATTGAAACATCTCATGAAGCATTGATAAAAGATGTTGTTATGATTACTGCTCGTATATTACTAGAATCTGGAGCAGAAGGTACACGGGTAGAGGATACCATGGCACGTATTGCTACAAAATTGGGCTATCCTGAAAGTAATAGTTTCGTGACTAATACTGTAATTGAATTTGTTTTACATAACGAAGCATATCCTCGGTTGTATAGGATTAAAACTCGAGATACGAACTTAATAAAAATTTCTCAAGCTAATGAAATCTCACGTCAAATTACAAATGGCACGATGACGCTTGAAGAAGCTAAGTATCAATTAGAGGAAATATATGTTGCTAAAAGAGATAGCAGTCTACCCTTCAAAGGAATTGCCGCAGCAATTATCGCTACGAGCTTCCTCTATCTACAGGGAGGTCGTCTGGTTGATATCATCACAGCTGTATTAGCTGGAACGATTGGATACTTAGTAGTAGAAATATTAGATCGAAAGCTACACGCACAATTTATTCCAGAATTTATAGGTTCTTTGGTAATAGGTATTATTTCTGTAATTGGACATGCATTTGTTCCTAGCGGAGATTTAGCTACAATTATCATTGCCGCGGTCATGCCTATTGTACCTGGAGTACTTATTACAAATGCTATTCAAGATTTATTCGGAGGACATATGTTAATGTTTACAACAAAATCTTTAGAAGCTTTAGTTACTGCCTTTGGTATAGGCGCTGGTGTAAGTTCAATATTAATTTTAGTCTAGGAGTGCACTCATATGTTTTGGATATTTAATTTTATATTTAGCTTTCTTGCTTCACTCTTTTTCTGTGTCATATTTGATGCCCCTAGGAAGTTGTATTTTGCTTGTGGCTTTGTCGGCGCTTGTGGATGGATGGTTTATACTGTATTATTTAACGGCTTTGAGCTCCATACGATTTACTCAAGCTTTTTCGGAAGTTTAGCGTTAGGTCTACTTAGTCATTACATGGCTCGTCGAAAAAAAGAGCCTGTAATTATTTTTATGGTTACAGGTATTATACCTCTAGTTCCAGGTGGACTTGCTTATGATGCCACTAAAAATTTAGTGTTATTACACTTTGGAAAGGCGATTAACACAATGCTTGAAGTGACATTAATAGCAGGTGCTATTGCTTTGGGTTTATTATTTGCTGATCAAATTTCTAAAATCGTTATTTCAGGTTTTGCGCGTACCAGAAAAAGATTGTAATATCAATAAAATCTTTCGCTAAAAATTAACGTTACTCTAACCAATTAAATTTATGGTTAAATATTGTTGGAAAATATATGATAAATAAAAATCCCAAAATGAAATTCTAAAAAATTTCATTTTGGGATTTTATAATATTGTCACAAAATAACTTTTAAATTTATTTATTCGTTGAATTAGATTGGCCAGGTTCATGAATCATCTCTAAAACTTCGTCTTCAGAATGATTTAAAATCAATCGACTCAATTCATCATTATTCATTTTCTTAAGTTTTGGCAAGCGAATGATAAAAAAGATTAATCCTATTACCAACCAAATTCCTAAAGCGATGTATGATGGTATCGAAAGTGCTGCAGGAGAACCTGGAATAAGCAATAAACATAAGAACACAAAGGATACAATCGATCCTATAATACCAAAAATTTTATAAACTGGTGCATACGTATTACTCTGTTTATTAAAACTAAATAATTTCGTAGCAGATAAACAAGTAATAAAATATGCAATTGAAACACCTGTAGATGACATATCTACAATCCATGTTAATGCCGTTCTACCTAACCAAGGAGCAATTAAAGATACAGCTACTAAGAAAATAATAGCGACATATGGTGTTTTATGTTTACTGTGTAATTTACTAAATACTGTTGGCATAATGCCAGAGCGCCCCATTGAAAATAGTAAGCGACTCGAACTCATTAAAAATCCATTTAATCCAGTAAAAATCCCCATAATAATTGCCACTGCTAATACTGCAAGGCCAATAAAACCGAATGCATCTTGAGTCACTGCACCGGTAAGCCATAAGTTACCATTTAAACTTGTTGCTTGTGTACCTAGCCAGCCTGTGTAAAGTAACATCACTACATAAGTGAGTGACGCAGCTAGTAAACTATAAACAATAAGTTTAAACGTCTTGTTAGGAGAAAAGTTAAATTCTTCAGCAGTTTGCGGTATATTATCAAACCCTACATACGCCCATGGTGCAATAGAAACAATCATAATGATTGATTGGAACCATCCCTTATCTACACTTGCTAATGGCTCTAAATGACTCAAACTAAAGTGACTGCTAAAGAAAGAACCTATAAACATAAGTGCAACTACAAGGACCATTGCTACACAGAAGTAATATTGTAACGAACCAGACACACTGGCACCTCTAATAGTAATCAACATAAACACTATAAGTAGCACTGTTGCGATAACAATTTCAGTTATGTAAACATCCCAACCAGCTACTGTATATAACTTTCCGTTGTTCAAAACATTTGGTAATAAAAATTTAATCAACAAACTGAATGCTGTCGCATTTAACGCAACAACACAAACATAGCCAAATGTTAAAAACCATGAAGAGAAAAAGCTTACATATCTTCCAAAACTTAAAAAACTAAAAGCAAATGCGCCACCAGAAACAGGAAATTTTTCAACGAGTGCGCCATAACTTACAGCAATAAGAATCATCAATAACGCACCGATTACTATACCTATTGAAGAAGCAATAGGCCCTGATTGTTTAATCCAATCTCCTGGTAATATAAAAGCGCCCCATCCGATACACGAACCATATGCAATAGCCCATACAAATTTCTCGGAAAGATTCTGCTTAAGGTTACCTCTATCTACATTGTTATTTTTATTTTCCATAAATAAAACTCACCTCGAGAGTATAGTATACCCTAAAAGGTGAGTGAATTAACTCGTGAACTTTTACCATTAAATTGTAAAGAACGTCATATTGTAACAAGATTGTATGAAGTGATTACCCTGCGAATTTAAGTGTAGCAATTACAAGAACAAGCCAACCAATTATAAATAGAACACCACCTATTGGCGTAATTGCACCTAAAATACGAACTTGTGTTAAGGCTAAGAAATACAAGGAACCACTGAAAAAGACAATACCAAAGAATAATAACCAACCAGCCCAATTTACATTCATTGATGTTGTACCACTTATTAAACCTATAACTAACAGACCTAATCCATGATACATTTGATAAGTTGTTGCTTTTTCCCATATTGACATGTATTTATCTGATAATTTACCTTCCAATCCATGTGCTCCAAATGCCCCAGTACCGACAGCCATCATTGCATTTAATGCACCTAAAATAATAAAAACTTTCATCATTTTGAATGTACTCCTTTATATTTAAAAATCAAAAATAGATTCACCATTACCAACATGATCATCTGTAATCATCATATTATTAGAAGTATGATGCTTTTTCATTGATTGTGGTACTTTACCACCCATTGCTTCTATTTCAGCTGCAGTTACATCATGTTTTTGTGAAGTCTGTTGTTTCATCTCATAATCATCTTTTATATTACTATTCATTGGTTTAGAACGATTTAATTTCTCTATTGTTGAACGACTTTGATGAGAACTAACAAGAGATGTGAGCATGTGTATAGCATACATATGCTTTTCAAATTCAGTATCTGTCTGAGCTTCATCTGCTTGTACCAATTCTTGCTCAATCAATTGTAGAATCTGTTCTTTGTTCATTATTCTCACCTAACTTTCACACCACTGAACTGGTGTTTTTCCTTTAGATTTTAAATAATTATTTGTAGTTGAATAAGGTTTAGAACCAAAAAATCCTCTAAAAGCCGATAGTGGACTAGGATGTGGCGATTTAATAATTAAATGTTTAGATGTATCAATGAATCGTTCCTTTTGTTGAGCAGGTCTTCCCCAAAGAATAAAAACAACATGCTCACGATAATTAGAAACAGCTTGTATGATTTCATCCGTAAATGTTTCCCACCCAATATTTCGATGTGAATGTGCTTCACCTTGTCGAACAGTCAATACCGTATTTAATAGCAAGACACCTTCTCTTGCCCAGTCTTGTAAATGGGGCGAAGTTCTATGACACCCTATATCATTTTCTAGTTCTTGATACATATTTCTTAAAGATGGTGGAAATTTAGCATGAGGTTGCACTGAAAATGCTAAACCATGTGCTTGATTAGGACCGTGATAAGGATCTTGTCCTAAAATAACAACCTTGATATCTTCAAAAGGCGTTAAATCAAATGCTTGATAGATATTTTTTTTATCTGGATAAACGATTTGAGTCGTATATTCTTTTTCTAAAAAGTCATGCATCGCCTGAAAATCATGGCGTGTTGTTATATCATGAAATACCTCTGACCATTTCATTCGTTTTCACCTCAAGCTACATTTTAACATATTCATATTGGAAAAATGACTGATTTTATAAGCATTAATTTTTGTAAACCTTTATATATTTTAGGTTTACAATCTATCGATTTTTAATTATATTACAATTACTATAGATAAATTTCAGTAGTTTGGAGTGTTATATATGTGTACGGCTATTTCTTTATATACAAAACAACGTTATCATTATTTAGCTAGAACGATGGACTTTGCATTTGAATTTAATGGTATCCCAACCATTGTTCCACGTCATTATCACTACCAATTTGATCTAGATTCAGACATGCGTCTTGAATATGGTTTTGTTGGAACAAATTTAAAAGTAGGACGTTATAGATTTGGTGATGGTATAAACGAAAAAGGTTTAGCTATTTCGAACCATTACTTCACTGGTGAAGCCTCATACAGTACCCATAAACGTTATGGTTATTTTAACTTAGCACCTGAGGAGTTTATTGTTTGGGTTTTAGGTTTTAATAAAAGTATTAGCGAATTAAAACAAAAGGTTAAGAAGATCAATATTATGAATGAAAAAAATACAACTTTGAATATCGTTCCTCCTTTACATTTCATGGTCACTGATGAAACAGGACATACCGTAGCCATAGAGCCTTACAATGGCTTATTAATAGTTAAAGATAATTATGTTCATACCTTAACAAATGCGCCTAAATTAGATTGGCATCTATCTAACTTAAGAAATTATGCTTATTTAACACCACAGAAATCAACCAATCAATTAATAGGTAAAATGCTAGTAAGATCAATGGGCTGTGAAGCAGGAACAAATGGCTTACCGGGTGGTTATACTTCAACAGAACGTTTTATACGGGCTACATATTTAAGACACCAACTACGCTGTTCCCATAATGAAGATGAAAATTTAATGAATTGTTTTAAAGTTCTAGAATCAGTCAGTATCCCTCAAGGTGCAGTTATCGATGCCAATAAAATACATTACACACAATATCAATTAGTGATGGAAAGTAAAGAAAGAAGCTATTATATTAAGCCATACTTTAGTAATCAAATTTTCAAAATAAAATTAACTGAAGATCTTTTAAGTAAGAATGAGTTGACATTCTTACCTATTAATCACGAATTAAAGATAACATCAATACAGTAACTAACGTATGATGATTGATTTTGAATTTTACAAAATATAATAATTTAGCGTACGCGATAAACATGATATGATAAAGACACTAGAAATTAATGGGAGTGAATGAATGATGGCTTTAAAAAAAGTATTAACGATAGCTGGTTCAGATACAAGTGCTGGTGCCGGTATGCAAGCAGATCTTAAAACGTTCCAAGAACTTGATGTATATGGAATGGTAGCTTTAACATCTATTGTGACAATGGATAAAGAAACATGGTCCCATGATGTAACACCCATTGATATGAATGTCTTCGAAAAACAACTTGAAACAGCAATATCAATTGGACCTGATGCTATTAAAACAGGGATGTTAGGAACACAAGACATTATTAAACGTGCCGGAGATGTTTTTGTTGAATCTGGTGCAGACTATTTTGTAGTTGATCCAGTAATGGTTTGTAAAGGTGAAGACGAAGTACTTAACCCAGGAAACACAGAAGCAATGATTCAATATTTACTACCTAAAGCTACAGTAGTTACCCCGAATTTATTCGAAGCAGGTCAACTCTCTGGTTTAGGAAAATTAACATCAATTGAGGACATGAAAAAAGCTGCTCAAGTGATTTATGACAAAGGCACACCTCATGTCATTATTAAAGGTGGCAAAGCACTCGATCAAGATAAATCTTATGACTTGTACTATGATGGCCAACAATTTTATCAATTAACTACTGACATGTTCCAACAAAGTTATAATCATGGTGCAGGATGCACATTTGCTGCTGCCACAACAGCTTATCTTGCGAACGGTAAATCTCCAAAAGAAGCAATCATTGCTGCTAAAGCATTTGTAGCTTCAGCAATCAAAAATGGTTGGAAAATGAATGACTTTGTAGGACCTGTTGATCATGGTGCATATAACCGTATTGAACAGATTAACGTTGAAGTCACTGAGGTTTAAAAATACTAGATTGTATAAATACTAGTACATTTTAGCCCTAATTTATAGGCTCATTTAATTCCTACAAACTTTGTAATTATAATTAAATCAATATCTATATAGATGTGGAAAGCCTGGGACAAAAAGGTCCAAGATAAGTAAATAAAGACAATTTCTATTGAAATAATATAGAAATTGTCTTTTTTATAATTTTTTTGATTATTTTCAGCTCGTTGAGCTGTTACTTTTCTTATATTAAGCTACGATAATGTCTGAATTCATCGAATTTTGTCTCGGGAATTGTTTCTATAATATCATTTACA
>NZ_KV811744.1:0-13909 GCF_001813195.1 Staphylococcus sp. HMSC065D05 | reverse complement strand
TATTAAATTATACGAAAGGGCCTTATTTTTTAAAGTATTTTAATGTAAAATTTCATATAAATACAAAGTATTTTGGCGAGACTCTTGAGGGAACAGGACAAGCTGAAGACTACAGGCTGAAGCTGTCCCCTAAGAAAGCGAGCCAACAATACGAAGTATTGTAAATAAAGAAGCCAGTAAATGAATTTATGAAAACTCATTTACTGGCTATTTTGCTAGGAATTATGTCCCAGCCTCTCTTCTCTTTCCTTTCAAACCGTAATAAACATTGTATACATATAAAGTCTTAGAAAGTAATCAGTTTATCGTCGTATGTAAATTTGATACTACAGACCCATGATTTCTTATGGTTTATCCTTTATTATTTAAAGTGTAGAGAGGCAAGGGAGGTATAAACAACATGATTATCTACAGAAGAAATATAGAAAATGGAACACCCGTTTATGAAATCATAACTAAAACTTTCAAGACAATTACTATAAAATGTGATGAAACTTTTAATAAGTATGAAATCTATCAATTGCTCTCTCTACTAGAGAATGACGTTGACAACATGCCGACAAGTTACTCATATCGTTAACGTTATTCTAGACATCTAGACATTGCATCAAACCTAATTGAGAATTAGCACTTTTGTCTTTCCAGACCCAAATAAAATGAGTTTTAAAGCATTTAGTCCCTTAATACGTTTAGCTTTAAAGACATTCTATCATCCCTAAATTAACACTCACCCTAACAAGTGAGAAACGCTAATGTTAGCCAAAACTTGTCCCCTTTTGTAGCTCGGAGAGAACCTTTGAGCATTGCTAACATTAGCGTTTTTATATGGACAAATAATCGTTCAACGATTTATAAATTTTAAAACTAAAACATTAAAATTTTTCTTTTTCCTGTCTTTCCTTTAACCACCATAATGCCTGTTCAGGATTTTTTTCATAATACTCTCTATCCTTTTCATTATCAACATTAGGGTAAGATCCTTTTAATGACTTACTTGCGGTACTTTTGTGCAATAATGCTATGACTATGAAACCTATTATACTTATTACTGTTAAATAATATGCTGGTGTTAATGGATTATTAGTAGTACTAACTAAATATGATGCTATCAATGGCGTAGTACCTCCAAGTAAAGAAACAGAAACATTAAAAGTAATAGCTAAGGCACGATAACGTACATGTGTATAAAACATCGTTGGAAGTGAACCAGGCATCGTTGCTTCGTAAGTTGATAAAAAGAAACCTAGTATTAATACACCTATTGATACAAAGAATAACGATTGTAATTGCATCAATGAGAAAGCCACAACACTTAATAATATTAATCCACCTAAACCGATAAGAAATACTTTTTTCTCCCCAATTCTATCGGCTATACGTCCAAACATTAGTGCCAATGGAATCATTATAACCATAATACAAGTAATCATGATACTAGTAGTTGTTCCATTTAATTTAATTACACCTTCTAAATATGATGGCAGATAAGCAGTAACCATGTAATTAGTAACATTAAAGAATGCTACTGCAACAAAACATACTATAATATCTTTATAGTAAAATCTAATTAAAGTAAATACCCCGATAGGCTCTCTTGTGGGATGCTTTTGTAATTCCCTTTGTTCGTTTTCATATATTGGTGATTCCTCTAATTTACGACGCAAATATAATCCAAAAAGACCTAGGAACATTCCCAATAAAAAAGGAATTCTCCATCCCCATGAATTCAGTTGTGTTTCAGTTAAAGAGATATTTAAAACAAATACTAAAATTGACGCAGCTATATATCCTGATAATGTTCCAATTTCCAGTCCACAACCAAGAGAATTTCTTTTTCTATCTGGTGATGACTCAGCAACATAAACCATTGCTCCTGCATATTCTCCTCCAGTAGAAAATCCTTGTAGGACTCTAGCTAAAAGTAATAATATTGGCGCCCATACTCCTATTTCATTATATGTAGGCAAAACGCCTATTAATAGCGTGGAAAAGGCCATTAATATGATTGTTGTAGTTAATACTATTTTACGACCGTATTTATCTCCAATGATACCAAAAACAATACCACCTATAGGGCGTAATAAAAATGCTATAGCAAATGTAGCAAATGTAAAAACTAACTTTAGTTGATCATTATCAACTTGACTAAAAAAGTTTTTACTTATTATTACTGCTAAATATGAGTATAAACCAAAATCAAACCACTCCATAGCGTTACCTATTCCAGTGGCAATAACTGTTTTTTTGGCATTATTACCGTCAACCATTGTAATTTGGTTTTTATCAAACTCCAAAACAAAACACTCCTTCTATGAATATGGTAAGTAATTATAGAGTGTTCAGTTTAAATGTCAAACTTATTAAAAATACATTTTTTTGAAAATTAATTTTTATTCATTTTTCAGAATTCATTGTTTAGAGATGAAATAATTATTATTAGTTAAATATTTACTAAAATTTAACTTACAAGCTTTAACCTTTTCAACTTCTAGTAATTGTTAGTTTGATATCATCATACGTTTTAAAAACTATAATTTCATCATTTTCTTTTATTAAAAATTGTACTTCCTCATCTATATTTATTGGTTTTAAGTACTTAATTTTGTAATTCATCCAATTCACATTAAGTTCAGAAAATACTTTTTCACATATGAGTTGTCCCGGTACAATGGAACGATGGATCGGATTCTCATCATTAACTATAGTTAAATATTCATTCACCATTTCTATTGTAAATTTCATAATTTATCTTACCTCGATAAATATTTGTTTTATATACATACAATGTTTTTTATCTTTATTTATTTCGAGTCCATATGTATATTTAATGATATTTTTAATTAATTTTTGTGAAACCTTATGCAATGTCGCTTCATAGGTACAATCGACCTGAAGTTGTTGTTGTGTCTTAATGTGTGTCTCTTTTAATATGATAGGCTTCTTTGAAAAAGATTGAAATAACTCAAATTGTGGCCATAACTTGGCACACATAAGAGTAGGAACATAATGGTCATACTTTATATTAAGCAATTCACAATAATTTTGAACTTCTTCATTTGTAAATTGAACTTCTCTAATTTCCATACCATCTTTCAAATAAAGCTGCATTTCCTATTCCTCCACCTATTCCCATAGTTGCTACAGTTCTAAATTGATGTTTCATATAAAATAAACGTGTGACTAACGCTGCTCCACTTGCACCATATGGATGCCCTGTAGCAATTGCTCCACCCCAACAATTCAACTTATTCAAAGGTATGTTAAGTTGTTGTTGGCTAGCAATAACTTGAGAGCTAAATGCTTCATTTAATTCTACTGCATTTATATCATTTATAGTTAATCGTTCCCGAGCTAATAATTGATTTACTGCTGGCACTGGACCCACTCCTAAATACTGAGGTTGAACACCTACAGTAGCACTATTTACAAACTTAATCCCTTCGGTGAATCCTAATTGACGTGCCCGATTTTCTTCCATAACAATCAGTAATACTGCACCATCATTTTTCATACAACTGTTTCCTGCTGTGACTGTTCCTTCATTTAAAAGCGGTTTAAGTCTGCCAAGTGTTTTGAGAGTGAGTTGAGGTTTAATACTTTCATCTTGATTAAAACATTCACCTTTCACTTTGAACGGTAAAATTTCTTGGGAAATATTACCGTTATTCATGTTTTTTGATGCCAACTGATGACTGCGATAAGCAAAGTCATCTTGTTCATTTCTACTGATGTGATATTTTTTCGCTACATTTTCAGCGGCTTCAATCATTGAAGGGTCTTCTCCTTCTCTTGCAAAAGGCGCCCGTTCAAAAAATTGTGGAAACTCAGATTCATAAACTGACTGCGGGCGTTTGATTTTCCAAGGAGCTCTACTAGTACTCTCAACACCACCTGCAATATATATTGTTCCAGCACCACTTTGTACCATCCTACAAGCTTGTATAACAGCTTCAAGACCTGAACCACATTGACGATCAATTGTTATACCAGGTATTTTAAAATCTAATCCTGCTTCGAGTAATGATTTTCTAGCTAAATTACCACCATTACCTACCGTATTACCTAAAATGACGTCATCCAAAAGAGACATTACTTTTGGATACTGATCTGTAAAATGATTAAATAAAGGTTCTAGTAATGATTCAGGTTCTAAATGCTTCAATCGGCCACCATACTTACCGAAGGCTATACGTTTTGCTGCAATAATAACAGGTTGCTTCATTTTTATAACTCTCCATTAATAAATTTATTTTTCATCTCTTTTCTAGCAATCTTTCCCGATTCTGTGTATATCATATGGTCAATTTTCTTTAATTTTGATGGAACTTCTTGTCTTGAAAGCTGTTTCATTAAAAAAGATTTAATTTGTCGGTAATTCAATTGTACTTTACCTGAATAAAGTAATATCGCTATTTCTCCAAATTTAGCATGTGGTATACCGATGACAAGCGCCTCATCAATGCCTTCAATATCCATAATTAAGCTTTCAATAGCTGTTGGATATACATTGACTCCCCCAACTATAATACGGTCACTCTCTCTACCTACTAAAAACAAATGTTGATTTTTAATATAAGCGAAGTCACCTGTTTTAATCCATGACCCCTCTTGATTGCTCTGTCCCACATAACCACTAAACACCATTTCACTTCTAACAGCTAATAATCCTACTGCATCATCATCTTGATTTAATAATCGCGTTTCGACATGAGGGAAAAGTTTACCTACAGAATGAGCAGGAGATGATTGGTTAAAATTGTAGCTTATAAAACTTGCTTCAGATGTCCCAAAAAATTCTATTAAATTTGCTTGTGGATATAAAGTGCTGATTTGTTGAAACTGTTGCAATGTAAGTTTAGCACCACTACTCAAAATACTTTTAATCGATGAACAATGTCGTTGGGTTGAAATAAGTTGTTGTACCATCGTTGGCACTACAAATATTGCTGTCGCTTTGTTCAATTGATTAATAAGACGCATAAGAGATAATGGATTAAAATTTTTTTGACCTATAAATGTTTTTCCAGTACTTAATGCATAAATACATGCGTACAATGAAAGTGAATGTGATAAAGGACCCGGTGCTACAATGGTTTCTTCACAATGCTGGAGTAATTTCTCATTTTCCTTAAAAGAAACTATCCAAGAATGTTCATTTCTATAAAACGCTTTGGGTAAACCTGTAGTTCCTGACGTGAAACCTATATGTATAACATTACGTGGGATCACCTCATCATTATAAATTGAGTCATCATGATTTAAGGTAAGATGATTATCTTTAATTAACCATTGTATGTCATAACTTTTTACAAGTTGATGTATCCTTTCATTACTCCATTGATGATTAAAAATGCAAGGAATTCCACCTCTTTGATGTACCGCAAAATAGTTAATAATATTATTTACAGGATGGTCATCCATTAGACCTACTTTTTCGTTTAATTTTACTTTTTTATAGCGCATACTAGCCTGATAAATTTCTTTACTTAATTCTCCATACGTTAGATGTCGATCTTCAAACACTAAAGCTAATCGATGCGGGTATTGATTAATATAATGCTGTAAATATTCCATTATTTTTTTCATCTTCATCACCATTTGTAAACACTCTATATAATTATGTTTACATTATACTTGCTTCATAGTTTTAAAAAAAGAGTAGGATAAAATTCCTCATGAATGATTATCCTACCATTGAGAATATTATAAAATTGTTAAAAATTCTTCTGGATTATTAACAACATAATGAGGATTTTCATACAACAATTCGTGTGCAGATTGCGCTCCCCATGTGACAGCACATGTTTGCACATGAGCTTGATTCGCACTCTTGATATCTTGTGCTGTGTCCCCTATATACACAGTTTTACCTATCATTAAATGATGTTTCTGTATCAAATTTTGAATCGTTTCACAAAGAAGTTTGTCTTCATTTTTAATACAGACACCTAATGAATCAGTTATAAAACGACTTAATCCAAGATAATCTAAATACCTTTGCGTTGTTAGTGTATCTTTATTAGATAGTACAAATATTTTTTTCTTTTGGTTATGTAAAAACTGTAATGCTTCACTTATTCCGGTATATTCTTTTGATTGATGTATTTCATCGTTGCTAAAACAACGATGGTATTCATCTATTAATTTTTCTATTTGATAAAAAGACAGTTCGTGTGAAGCTAACGCTTTAAAATTGTTATATAAATTTAAATGATATGTATGTAAAATAGCTTGTTCTGTAGGTTCATCTAAATTTAATCTTTTAAAAGCGCTTTGTATAGCTTTAACATGACACGTTGTTGTATCAATTAGCGTTCCATCAAAATCAAAAATATAACTATCAAAATTCATGATGTTCACCTCATAGTTTAAGTTATATTATAAATATACACTTAAAGGAGTAATGTTGCACCATATATTAAAAAGCACCTTTGTCTAATCATAGACAAAAGTGCTTATCTCTCATTTTAGTTATTCTAAATTAGCATGATTCTCTTGCATTGCTTTTTCACTAATGTGAAATGCATCCATTAAAGGTAATACAATACTATCTAAGAATATAAGTGAGGCCTGTTCAAATAAACTACCAAGTGGTTGCTTTGAACCTTCAACATCATGTTTAGTACCTGCAGGCAATTCAACAACTGTCTCTGCAAGATTACCGATTGGCGAATCCGCATTTGTAGTTAATAAGACAATTTTTGCACCGACAGATTGTGCTTTTTCAGCTAATAATCTTAGATGTTCTGTAGAACCTGAACCTGAAATAATAATAAACAAATCATGTTCTTTAATTGAAGGTGTTGTTGACTCACCTACAACGTAGGCATTTTTACCTAATTGATTTAAGCGCATTGCAAAACTATTTGAAACAAAACCTGAACGACCTTTACCAGCTGTAAATATGCGATCTGCACCTATAACATCATTAGCAAAACGTTCGTATTCTGTATTATCTACTTGGGATAAAGTAGCATCTAACTCTTCAAGAATAAGACGATAATTATTAAATTCACTCATCTTATTTACCTTCAATAGCTGCTCGACATTGTTTTGCTGCTTCTACAGGATCGTCAGCATTCGCAATACCGCCACCAACAATAACTAAATCTGGATCTTCTGCAACAATATCTTTGATAGTATCTGGTTTAATACCACCTGCTACTGCAACCTTAGAATTTTTGATAACAGATTTAACTGTACGCAAGCTATCTAATGGAGATTTTCCTTCTGCTTGTAAGTCGTAACCTGTATGAACTGCGATATAGTCTGCACCCATCTCATCTAGTTCTTTAGCACGTTGCTCTAAGTTTTGCACTGCTATCATATCAACAAGCAATGCTTTTCCATGTTTATGCGCTTCTTCAACTGCTGCTTTAATTGAAGCATCTTCAGCAACACCTAAAATTGTAACAATATCTGCACCATATTTTACTGCTTGGCTTACTTCGTAATCTGCTGCATCCATAATTTTCAAGTCAGCTAATACTTTAGCATTATTAATATTTTCATTTAAATGTTGAACTGCAGGTAAGCCTTCGTTAATTACAATTGGTGTACCGATTTCAACAATATCTACATATTCTTCAACTTTTTGAGCTAATTTTGCTGCTTCTTCTTTATTTAATAAATCAATGGCTAATTGTAGTTCCAATGAAATTCATCCTTTCATTTTGAGAAATTCTCTTTTGCTTATAGTTTTATACCCTTCACTAAACTTATTAAACACATAAAATATTTTGTATATAAAAACTACTATATAAACTACTAAATAATTATAAACAATCTGGTGCTGCATCATCATCTACATAAACTTCAACATTAGGATGTGTGTGTAAAATGGTCGCAGGTACATCTTCGGTAACCTGTTCATTTAACAGTTTACTTATGGCCTCTTTTTTCTTTGGACCAAATGCAAGTAGTATAATCCTTTTAGCTTTTAAAATACTTGCTAATCCCATTGAAACTGCTTGTCTAGGAACATCCGCTTCATTGTCAAAATATCGACTATTTGCTTTTATAGTGCTTTCTGTTAAGTTCACCACATGTGTTTCACTATTGAAGTCTGTTCCTGGTTCATTAAATCCAATGTGACCATTTTCTCCAATTCCTAAAATTTGAATATCAATCGGACCTCTTTCATCTAATAATTTGTTATATCGTTCCGCTTCTGCTTCTAGATTTTCTGAATAGCCATCAGGAATATGAATGTGATTTTTAGCAAAATGAGGATATTGCTCAAATAGCACTTTATTCATATAGGTATGGTAACTTTGCTGATGACTTGCTTTTAAACCTACATATTCATCTAAATTAAATGTTTCAACCTGCGACACATCAGCTTTATTTTTGGTTAATAAATTTACTAAGTAATGATATACGTCAGTCATAGTTCCACCAGTTGCTAAACCGAGTTTGGTATGAGGGTACTGCTGTATCTGTTTAAACAACTCGCATGCTACATAAAATGACGCAAGTTTTTTTGAATCTAAATTAATCATTTTCAATATCAAACACCTCTAATTTCAATATGGCAATGAGTGATGACTTACGCCTTACTCTTTTGTATCTCTTAATTTATAATGTAACAAATGCTTAAGATTTTAAACATATTAACGCTCTATACGTAGTATTCAAAGTTTTTTCTTGAATTTTTCCTAATTAAATCGAGCATTCGTGTACAAATATACATAGCTTTCTAGTAAAATAGATAGATAAACGAGTTTGCTGGTAAATAATATGTTTATCGGTAGTCCGTCAGTAACATATTATTTAGTTTAAGGGAGTGAACGTGTTGGAACCAATTAAAGAACAAGAAGTGCTAGATTTATTAACTTCTTACGCAAATCAGCCTGTTTACCTACACGTTGAAACAACAAATGGTGCTTATGCAAATCATTTCGATCAACGTGTATTTAACGCTGGAACATTTTTAAGAAATATTGTCGTGACTTTTGAACATGCACAACTTAAAGGCGGCGATAAAGATCCATATCGTGTAGGTCTTAAATTAAAAGATGGTGGCTGGGTTTACGTGCAAGGACTTACGCACTATGAAGTTAATAAGAACAACGAATTTTTAATTGCAGGTTTTAATTATGAAGGACAATTGGCTGCTACAATAGAAATAAGTAAACAGCCATTTACTATATAAAGGAGGTTGCTAATCATGACTGATGAAAGACACGTACTTGTGATTTTCCCTCATCCTGATGATGAAACCTTTTCGTCTGCTGGAACTATCGCAAGTTACATTGAAAAAGGTATTCCTGTCACATATGCATGTCTCACCCTAGGACAAATGGGACGTAATCTAGGTAACCCTCCTTTTGCAACAAGAGAATCTTTACCACTTATACGTGAACGTGAGTTAGAAGAAGCATGCAAAGCAATTGGGATTACAGATTTAAGGAAAATGGGGTTAAGAGATAAAACTGTTGAATTTGAACCTTACGATCAAATGGATCAAATGATTCAATCACTTATTGACGAAACAAATCCATCATTAATTATTTCGTTCTATCCTAAATTTGCAGTCCACCCTGATCACGAAGCAACTGCAGAAGCTGTAGTACGTACAGTTGGGCGCATGCATGTATCAGATCGCCCACGTCTTACACTTGTAGCGTTTAGCAATGATGCACCGGAAATTCTTGGAGAACCTGATATTCAAAATGACATATCGCAATATAGTGATATAAAACTCAAAGCTTTCGAAGCGCATGCTTCACAAACAGGACCATTTTTAAAACAACTTGCTAGTCCCGAAATAGATGGTCAAGCACAAAGTTTCTTAAAAATAGAGCCATTTTGGACATATCACTTTGAATCTTAAATGGAGGTAAAACATGACAGAATTTGACTTATCCACTAGAGAGGGTCGTTGGAAACATTTCGGTTCTGTTGACCCTGTCAAAGGTACGAAACCAACTACTAAAAATGAAATGACCGATTTACAAAGCACTCACAAAAATTTCTTATTTGAAATAGAGGAAGTAGGCATTAAAAATTTAACTTATCCAGTTTTAATTGATCAGTATCAAACAGCTGGTTTATTTAGTTTTTCAACGAGTTTAAATAAAAATGAAAAAGGCATTAATATGAGTCGCATATTAGAAAGCGTTGAAAAACATTATGATAATGGCATTGAACTTGAATTTAACACACTACATCAATTGTTGCGTACGCTACAAGATAAGATGAATCAAAATGCTGCAGGTGTTGATGTGTCAGGTAAATGGTTCTTTGATCGTTATAGTCCTGTTACACATATTAAAGCTGTAGGTCATGCAGATGTTACTTATGGTTTAGCTATTGAAAATCATACCGTTACACGCAAAGAATTAACTATTCAAGCCAAAGTAACAACACTATGTCCTTGCTCAAAAGAAATTAGTGAATATTCTGCACATAATCAACGTGGTATCGTTACAGTTAAAGCATATTTAGATAAAAATAATGATGTCATCGATGATTATAAAAATAAAATTTTAGACGCTATGGAAGCCAACGCTAGTTCTATCTTATATCCAATCTTAAAACGTCCTGATGAAAAACGAGTAACAGAACGTGCTTATGAAAACCCACGATTTGTTGAAGATTTAATTCGACTAATTGCAGCAGACTTAGTTGAATTTGATTGGATTGAAGGGTTCGATATTGAATGTCGTAATGAAGAGTCTATCCACCAGCATGATGCTTTCGCACGCCTGAAATATCGCAAATAAAATATCGATTTTCAATTACAATGCCAGTTGTATTTTTATTTTATAAGATACAACTGGCATGTTTTTTTAACTAAAATACCAATATAGAATAGACGTTTATCTATATAGATGATAATCTATGTTATGTTATAGGAGGCCATTTTATGTCATATATTCAATTATCTAACATATTAAAAGTCATTGCGAATCCTAGCAGATTAGAAATTTTAGATTTATTATCTTGTGGTGAATTGTGTGCGTGTGATTTACTTATACATTTTAACTTTTCACAACCAACACTAAGCCACCATATGAAGTTACTTGTTGATTGCAAATTAGTGTTTGCAAACAAAGTTGGCAATAAAAAAATATACGAACTTAATCACCGCTTATTTGAACAAGTGACAAATCAATTAAATTTACTTCATTCAACTCATAACCAATGTATTTGTCATACTATAAAGAAAGGTGAAATTTCATGACTACTGTATTAGCAATTGTAATATTTTTCATCACTTTAACCTTAATCATTTGGCAACCTAAAGGGTTAGACATAGGTATTTCAGCAATCATTGGAGCACTTTTAGTTATTATTACGGGTGTAGTAAATTTTACAGATATATTAGAAGTGATCGGAATTGTTTGGAATGCTACACTAACTTTTGTCTCAGTCATTCTTATATCATTGATTCTTGATGAGATAGGATTCTTTGAATGGTCAGCTATTCATATGGTTAAGGCATCTAATGGACATGGATTAAAGATGTTTATATATATCATGATATTAGGGGCGCTTATTGCAGCATTCTTTGCTAATGATGGTGCAGCCTTAATTTTGACGCCTATTGTTTTAGCAATGATAAGAAATTTAGGTTTCAATAATAAGTTAGTATTTCCTTTTATTATAGCTTGTGGGTTTATAGCAGATTCCACCTCATTGCCACTTGTTGTAAGTAATTTAGTTAACATTGTATCAGCAGATTACTTTGGTATTAAATTTGTTGAATATTTAATGCGTATGTTTATACCTAATTTATTTTCTCTATTAGCTAGTATCTTAGTTTTATGGTTTTACTTTAGAAAATCCATCCCTAAAACTTTTGATATATCAAGTATTTCTGAACCTAAAGATGCTATACGAGACACACGATTATTTAAAATTTCATGGATTATTTTAGCTTTATTACTTATAGGTTACTTAGTGAGTGAGTTCATACATATACCTGTATCATTTATCACTGGAGCTATAGCTGTGATTTTTATATTATTAGCGCGTCAGTCTAATGTAGTGCATACGAAACAAGTGATCAAAGGGGCTCCGTGGAATATCGTAATATTTTCTATCGGTATGTATCTTGTTATTTTTGGCTTAAAGAATGTAGGGATGACATTGATTTTAGCAGATATTTTATCATCAATAGCTCAGCACGGACTTTTTAGCAGTATTATGGGCATGGGATTTGTATCCGCATTTCTTTCAGCAATTATGAATAATATGCCTACCGTACTTATTGATGCGATAGCCATCGATCAATCGCATGCTATAAGTTCTATAAAAGAAGGAATGATTTATGCCAATGTGATTGGAGCAGATTTAGGACCAAAAATCACACCCATTGGATCTCTTGTTACATTATTATGGTTACATGTTTTAGTTCAAAAAGGAGTTAAAATTTCTTGGGGTACTTACTTTAAAACGGGTATTGTAATTACTATACCTGTATTATTCTTTACTTTGTTAGGTCTTTACCTAACACTTATTATCTTTTAAATTAGGAGATTTTTTTATGCAAAAGAAAACTATTTATTTTATTTGTACTGGTAATTCTTGTCGCAGTCAAATGGCTGAAGGTTTTGGAAAATTAATATTAGGTGATAAATGGAATGTATATTCTGCTGGCATTGAAACACATGGTGTTAATCCGCATGCTATAAAAGCTATGAAAGAAGTCGGTATTGATATTTCACATCACACTTCTGACCTGATAAACAATGACATTTTAATAGCGTCTGATATAGTTGTCACATTGTGTAGTGATGCAGATGCAAACTGTCCAGTTTTACCTAAAAACGTCACTAAAGAACATTGGGGATTTGATGATCCTGCTGGTAAAGATTGGTCAGAATTTCAACGTGTAAGAGATGAGATTAAAGCAGCGATCGAAACATTTGCTCATAGAGTGTAACTTAACTCAAAACTTAAAACTCACTATTATTTATACTTTTCAACAAATTTAACAACATACTTCGCTATCATACTGATGAGTGAAACTACAATAACAGAAATATACTAAGTGGAGTAATCATGATAAACAACTAAAATCGTTTATTGTGGGTGCTATCACAATAGTTGTATTCACACACAATAAATTTTATTATAAGCTCGTTTGTAAGTGACTCGTTATTTTAAATTTTTTGATTATAAAGAGGTAAATATAGTTAGTAGTATGTATTTTCGTATAAATTATTTTTAAATGTTTATTAGTTTTATTAATATTATAAATTTTTATTATGTTACAATGTTTGTAAAATAAACTTAACTATATGAGGTAAATTATGTACTATTTTGTAGGTAATAACATCGGTCATAAAACTGCTGGTATAGAAAAAGCAATGATTAATCGATTAAACCTATTTAAAGCATATCATTATCAAGCTAAAATCTTATTACTAGCATGGAATCGCTATTTAACTCAAACAGCATCGCAATATATTAATAGCGAAGATTATATAAACATGTATGATTATTTTCAAGAAGCAAGTAACGTAACATCAGTGTTCAGTAAAAATTGGATTCATTACTGGAGAAATGAATGTGGCTATACTATAAAACCTGTTTCTGAGACAAATGACGTCCGGATTTATGATCAACAACAATTTATAATGTATGCGCATTTTGCTGATGAAGCTTATCAAAAAATTGATTATATTAATTACTTTGATACATCTAGAAGAAAAATAAAAAGAGAGTTATACGATACACGTGGATTTTTAAGTTGCGTTAGAGTTTTATCAACGGACCAAAAAATACAAGCAGAGTACTATCTTTCTCCTGAAGGAAAAGTGAAAATTGAAAAGTATTATGATATTAATTCAAATCATCCCTATGTGGCAAAAAAGATTATATTAAATCATTTAGGTAAAACGCACTTTTTAAATAATGAAACTGAGGTACTGACCCCCTTAAACGGGAACTTAATAAA
>NZ_KV811743.1:0-2138 GCF_001813195.1 Staphylococcus sp. HMSC065D05 | reverse complement strand
ATACTTATAAAGTATCTCTTTTGCCTCTAGATATCATAGAAATGGATCTGAATCTCACTATCATTACATAAAATGACTTATCGGAAGTTATCTATTATCCCTTATTCAGAGATGATATAATATACAGGTCGCCTATCTCTCAGGCGTCAATTTAGACGCAGAGAGGAGGTGCATATCAGATGATCGAAGCTCTTGTTCACATCACGACCACAGTCATCAGTGGTTGTATTGTTGCGTTATTTACGCATTGGCTACGTACACGTAACAATAAGAAAAAATAGGCGATATTAAGCCAACACCTAAAAATCCCCTCACTACGGCAATAGTGAGGGGATTGGTGCATATAATGCACGAAGCTCTTGTTAAGTGAATTATAACACTGTTTAGTAGAGAAATGCAAAATTATAAAGTGTGTTGAGTTAAATTAAACATTTTTCTTTTTAAAGACAAGTACTACGAGAATTAAGAAAATAATAATATAAACAATATTACCAATAAACAATTCATGTAGTTCTAATTTTGTGTATTTTTTCATGCTTTTGTCAACAATTTGAATCATAATATTCATCATACTAATAGGGTTCCATTTTAACCATTCCCATTTATCTACAATAATTGTTAATATACCTGACAAGATTGAAGTGGCAAAATAAAATACAATACCAACAGCAATAGAGACACCAGGACTTTTCATTGCACATGAAATTAATAAAGTGACACTTAAAACTAACCAAGTTCCGACATATGTACCTAACCCGGTTAATAACATTTTACTTAATAACGATAACTCATCCCCCTTACTTTCAATGAGATTAATATCATTGAAGAAAATAGCCCATAAAATAAATCCTACAACAATGCTAATAATAAAATATAGTAATGAAAAGATTACTAATGTAATAATTTTACTGATAATAATATTTGTTCTTGTATATTTGCGATAGAGAAGATTTTTAATTGTACCATGATAAAATTCCATTGAAATAATGGTACTAGCTTGAATAATTAATAAAAAGATAAACCATGAAAATCCACTAAAAGCTGATTCAATAGACGATTGTGGAGAAAAAACATCATCATAATTTTTAGAAATTATAGCTTGAACAACCATTAATAATATAATGATAATTGGTATAATAAATGTTGATTTCTTTTTACATAATTTAAAACATTCTTGTTTAATTAAAGTCCCCATTTTAAGATTGATCCTCCTTATCAATGATATTTAATAATACATTTTCTAAATCGTTATCCTCATATTGATTTAATTCCTCTTCTGTAGTTTCAGTAACAAGTTTACCTTTGTTAATGATAAGGATAGAATTTGTAATTTTTACTAATTCACTCAAAATATGACTAGAAATTAAAAAAGTAACTCCTTCTTGTGCTTTTTTTACAATAAGTTCTCTCACATCTCTCACAGCCTTAGGATCTAAACCATTCATAGGTTCATCTAAAATAATTAACTGAGGTTGATTTAAAAAAGCTATTGCAATACCTAATTTTTGTTTCATACCAAGTGAATATGTTTTTGCTTTGTTATGTATATAATCATCCATATCCAGTTGAGAGACAATTGTATCAATATCGTGAGTATTTTTTGTTTCATTTAATAGTTTTAAATTGTCATATCCTGACATGAAAGGATATATTCCAGGATTTTCAATCAATGCACCAACATTACTTTTTTTATTCTTATTTTCAATAATTCTAAATGTCCCATCTTGATAGCTCGAATAACCTAATATGACTTTCATTAAAGAGGTTTTTCCTGCACCATTGGCACCCACAAGACCAATAATCTGTCCTCGTTTTAGGTTTAAAGAAACATCCTCAAGAATAGTCTTATTACCTATCTTTTTTGTTAAATGTTCTACTGTTAAAACATCCATACAATTAGCTCCTTTTTCTTATTTAGATATATGTTATAAATCTAACCTTAATTTATCATAAACTATAATTTATTAAAATGAATATTGAGATACATCAATATAAATCAAATGAAATTCTGTCTATTTTAAGTACACCCTAATCATACAAAATAAGTTTGTCACTTTACTTGATATATGAGAATATTTTTATTTAATAAATAAGAAAGAGCGTGGGACATAAAGTTCCAGGATAAGTAAATAAAGACA
>NZ_KV811742.1:0-1117 GCF_001813195.1 Staphylococcus sp. HMSC065D05 | reverse complement strand
TTTTCTATGAAAAGAGTTTCTTATTCAGTAGAAACAAAGTATAAAGCAGTTGAAATGAAAATAGCTGGTTTTTCGACAAAAGAAATTATGAAAGAATTAAATATTAAAAATAGAACACAAGTGGAAACTTGGTGGCGATGGTATCGAAATGAGGAAAGTTATAGATTTTCACAACACGTTGGGAAACAATATACCTACGGTAAAGGATTAGAAGAATTGTCAGAAATAGAACGATTAAAATTAGAAAATAAGAGAAAAGATATAGAATTGGATATTTTAAAAAAGTACAAGGCATTGGAAAGGAAGTGGTACCAGCAGTAGTCATAGATTTAGTGGATCAATTAAAAGTAAAATATTCAATCAAATTGATACTAGAAGTATTAAACATACCTAAATCAACATATTACCGATGGAAAAACAAAACCTATAAAAATGATACTGTAACACAAAAAGTTATTGAATTATGTGAAGCTAACCACTATACCTACGGTTATCGTAAGATTACAGCACTGATTAATCAATGTTATACATCACCAATTAATCATAAGAGAGTACAGAGAATTATGCAGAAGCATCATTTGAACTGCCGAGTTAGACCTAAAAAGACGACAAGGATAGGTAAACCGTATTATAAAACTGACAATTTATTACAAAGACAATTTAAAGCGAGTTGTCCCATGGAAGTATTAACAACCGATATTACTTATTTACCATTTGGTCATTCTATGTTGTATTTATCTTCGATAATGGATATTTATAACGGAGAAATTGTGGCGTATAAAATAGATGATAAACAAGACCAAAGTTTAGTTAATGATACATTAAATCAAATCGATATACCCGAGGGGTGTATATTACATAGTGATCAAGGCAGCGTTTATACATCTTATGCTTATTATCAATTATGCGAAGAAAAAGGCATTATCAGAAGTATGTCCCGAAAGGGAACACCTGCTGATAACGCCCCGATAGAAAGTTTTCATTCCTCGCTAAAGTCTGAAACTTTTTACATCAATAATCAGCTTAATAGCTCTAATCATATTGTAATAGATATTGTCGAAAAATACATTAAAAACTATAATAATAATCGAATTCAACAAAAACTAGGCTACTTATC
>NZ_KV811741.1:0-69065 GCF_001813195.1 Staphylococcus sp. HMSC065D05 | reverse complement strand
TGGTTAGCTATATTTTTTACTTTGCAACAGAACCAAATTATTTATAAGTAGGAAGATAGACGACATTGATAACATTATTTTTGGTAGAAATCGTCCAAAAGCTAACGTAGTGCAATTCATAAAGTAAGCATTTAATCATGTAAAAGAATGGAATGGGGAAATAACCAAATCATGATTTTAAGAAGGTTAGTATGAAATTATAGTATTGAGTGATTATTTAATGATTGCTTTAAAATTTTAAATAATTAGAAATATGTGTATAAAAAATATTGTGTCAAATAATCATATTTAAAAAGTTGTAGTTATTAATAGTTCTAAAATAAATTTTGTGAAGCTTTTTGAATGTCTAGATTGAATTAAGGTATCATACATGTGGTATAATGCCTATATTAATAGTCAAGTAAATAGTTAGGGGAGAAGTCACATGTATAGTGTCAGACAAGCAACTGAAAAAGATGCTGTAGCGATAAGAGATGTTGCGACAAAAGCTTGGTATAACACATATTTAAATATTTATGCTGCTTCAACAGTTAATGAACTGTTGGCCGCTTCATATAATGAAACGCATTTAAAAAAGAGATTAAATGAGCAATTATTTTTAGTGGCAGAAGAAGATAGTGAGATTGTTGGTTTTGCAAATTTCATTTATGGTGAAGAGCTTTATTTATCTGCACACTATGTTAGACCTGAATCTCAGCATAAAGGTTATGGAACTCGTTTGCTAGAAGCGGGGTTAAAAAGGTTTAAAGACCAGTATGAAACAGTTTATCTAGAAGTTGATAACAATAATAGCAATGGCATCGAATATTATCAGAATCATGGATTCGAGATTATTCGCTCATATCAACCTGAAATGTATGGTGAAATCATGGATTTAGCTTTAATGAAGAAATCATTTTAACAATCACATAAATAATTAAGATTGTTTCGTCTAGAGATATGAGAAATAAAAAATAAATATTTTTTGGAATATATAGGATAGGAGGGAAAGTATGACGCTATCATCATATGCAACGAGTAAATTAACAGAAGAAAAGGTATTTAAAGATCCAATTCATCGATTTATCCACGTACAGGATCAATTGATTTGGGATTTAATTAAAACAAAAGAATTCCAACGTTTGAGACGTATTAAACAACTAGGTACTTTATATTTATCTTTTCATACAGCCGAACACAGTCGTTTTGGACACTCTTTGGGTGTTTATGAAATTGTGCGTCGAATGATTGATGAGACATTTATAGGACAAGACGCGTGGGATAATACAGATCGGCCACTCGCGTTGTGTGCTGCGTTGTTACATGATTTAGGTCATGGTCCTTTCTCTCATAGTTTTGAAAAAATATTTAATACAGACCATGAAGCATTTACACAAGCTATTATTACAGGAAATACTGAGGTTAATGGTGTACTAAGTCGAGTCTCTGATAACTTTCCTAAACAAGTAGCTGATGTAATTAATAAAACGCACGATAATAAGCTTGTTATTTCTATGATTTCCTCACAAATTGATGCTGATCGAATGGACTATTTACAAAGAGATGCATATTTTACAGGCGTAACGTATGGCTCATTTGATATGGAGCGTATTTTAAGGTTGATGAGACCATCTAAAGAAGAAGTGTTAATTAAAGATAGTGGTATGCATGCTGTCGAAAATTTCATTATGAGTCGTTATCAAATGTATTGGCAAATATATTTTCATCCAGTAAGCCGTGGTGGAGAAGTTTTATTAAACAATTGTTTAAAACGAGCTAAGCAGCTTTATAATGAAGGATATGAATTTAAAATGTATCCAAAAGACTTCATACCATTCTTTGAAGGAACAATGACGATTGAACAATATGTGGAACTTGATGAAGCAGTTGTATTGTATTACTTGAAGAAATGGATTCATGAAAATGATCCAATATTAAGTGATTTATCAAGACGGTTTATCAATAGAGATTTATTTAAATATATTCCTTTCGACGGTTCAATTATTACCATTTCTGAATTGCAAGAATTATTTGAAGCGGGTGGTATTAATCCTGATTATTACTTTGTAAGTGAAGCATTTTCAGATTTACCTTATGATTATGATCGCCCGGGATCAAATCGTAAACCGATTCATTTATTAAAAAGTAATGGTGGAATTACAGAAATAAGTAATCAATCATTGGTAATCAATAGTATTACAGGGATTAATAGAGAAGACCATAAATTATATTATCCTAAAGAAATGATTTTAAAGATTAAAGATTATCAAATTAAAGGTTCTATTATTAACTTGCTTAATGAATTAAACTAACTGTTAAGAATAAGATATATCGTTTTTATTTAATGACTTATTAGGAGGTGTCTCGTTTGTCTGAGAAAAAAGGTTTCAATTTCAATATTATAAAAAATGATCCACTAGATGGTCATAAAGGAACTAATATTGGTTCAATTAGTTTAGATAATATTGCCCCGGTTTTTATAGATATTGAAAATCAGAAGGCATTTGTTGATATTGGTGGTATGCATGCACGTGCTGAAGTTGAAAAGGGTGTCAAGTGGATTACTGACAAATCGCAAGTTGAAGGTGAGGAGGCTAAAGCATACTGGCTATGTTGGGTGACGACCGAACGTAGTGAACAAGGACCATATTATGCGGGTGTGACTGCATGCTATTTATTAGTTAACAAAAGTATTAGACGTGGTTATAAGAGCATGCCAGAACATGTTAATATGATGGATAAGTCCATGAAACATCAATTTATCATTGACCAAATCGGTGATGATAACAAACAAATTTTAAAAGAATTTCTACAGAATCATAACGTTGAAATGTGGAATAATTCTAGTGAAGAACTATATCGAGCATTTGAATAGAATAAAAGGATAGATGACAGTTTTATGTAGAATGACTGTCCCTATCCTTTTTTTGATGTGCAAAATTTAAATGAATAAGACTTAATTTATTGAAGTATATCTCCTATACGATATGTTTGATAGAGTTGTTGTAATACCTCGTTATGAATTACTTGAAACGGTTGGTTTGTAGTTTTAGCCATCTTCTTCAAATCTTCATACTCGGGTTTCATTTTCATAATTTTTCCATTTTGTAGACCAAATTTAATGGAAACAGTGCCGTGTTGTGTAGAAAGAATTTTAAACGCGCGATTCAAGATCTTTCTATTAACAGAAGTACTTCTGACGCCTAAAGAACTTGTTTCTTGTAAGATAAGTTGTTCGAAATATATCTTATCATGTAATTTACATATTAACGTTAACTGCGTGCTTGGGCGACTTTTTTTCATAAATATAGGCGTATAGTAAGCATCTAAAGCACCTTGTTCTAACGCATTATTCATAAAATCACCTAATGCTTCAGGGGTCATATCATCTATTTGACACTCTATTACTTGAACGCTATCTTGTTGCTCGAATTCAGAGTCAAATTGAATAACCCTTAATATATTAGGGAAATTAAAATCCTTACTGCCAGCACCATAGCCTATATGTTGTATTGTTGCTGAAGGAAATGGCCCAAACGATGAAACGAGTCCCTTAGCAAATGCAGCACCAGTAGGGGTTGTGAGTTCACTTTGAACATCAAAATGTGCGATTGGGATACCTTTAAGAATTTCAGCAGTAGCAGGTGCAGGGATTGGATAAATGCCATGAGCAATATGGATTTTACCATGACCTGTTGGAATAGCTGAACAGTATAATGTGTTAATCCCTAGTTGTTCTAGAGCAATACACCCACCAATAATATCGATAATAGAGTCCATTGCCCCTACTTCATGAAAGTGAACTTCTTCAAACGACATGCCATGAATTTTAGCTTCTGCTTGGCCAATAATTTCAAAAATTTTCTTACTGCGATATTTAACTCTTTCCGGAAGAGTACTGTCATCTATCATTTTAAATATATCATTAACGTGACGATGATGATTTGATTCTTTAACATCAATGTTTAATGTCATTGCATGAATACCTTGTTTTACTCTTTTTTGAAAATGTAGCTTAAATTGATCTAAAGGTAACTTTTTTAGTTCTGATTCAATGTCTTCAGGGTGTGCGCCTAAATCAACTAAAGCAGAAAGTAGCATATCTCCGGCAATACCTGCGTGGCAATCTAAATACAATGCTTTTGTCATAAAGATACCTCACTCTCTTTATTTTCTAGCATATGGATAATCTGTGCAGCGTTGTAACCGCCACCAAATCCATTATTGATATTTAATACGCTGGTTCCGGGTGCACAACTATTTATCATTGATAATAGGGTGGTAACCCCATTCAAGTTTGCTCCATAACCTATACTCGTTGGTACTGCATATATAGGGTGGTTGACTAATCCTCCAACAACACTTGCTAAAGCGCCTTCCATTCCAGCTATAACGATTGAAACTTTACCTTTGCGTATATCATGAATGTTGGATAATAAGCGATGAATTCCTGAAACCCCGACATCATAAAATCGTTTTACACTTACTCCCATGATTTCAGCGGTTAACGCAGCTTCTTCTGCAATAGGTAAATCAGAAGTTCCAGCACAAAGTACAGAAACATAATATTTAGATTGTGGTATATCATTCAGTGGCGTGCTAATTAACTGTGCAGTTTGATGATATTCCAACTTTGGATAATGTTGTAAAATATATTTTGCTTTCATTTCATCAACACGTGTCACTAGAATAACTTCATTATGAAATATCAAACTAGAGATGATTTTAGTGATTTGTTCTTTTGTTTTTCCTTGCCCAAAGATAACTTCGGGAAACCCTTGACGCTGTGCTCTATGTAAGTCAATTTTAGCAAAGCCCAATTCGTCATAATGACTGAGTTGGGCTTTAGCATCATTAATAGATAGTTGATTTGATTTTACAGCTTTGAGCACCTCTTCTATAGAATTATAACTATGGCTCATAGGTACTCACATCCTTATTTAAAACTTGTAGATTTGGTATCAATGATTTCATTCATACTACCTGTACGATAGCCTTCTAAATCCATTGTTACATAGTCAAATCCTAATTCTTTCAAATGTAATATGATACTGTCTTTCAATTTAAGAAGATTAGTTAATTGATCTTCTGTTACTTCAATGCGTGCTATGTTGTGATGATAGCGTACTCGTACGTGGTTGATACCTAGGCTTAAAATGAATTTTTCTGCTTCGTTGACCTTGTTAACTTTTGTGAAACTTAATTCCTCACCATAAGGTATTCTTGATGCTAGACTACATAAGGCTGGTTTATTCCATACAGGCAAGTCATGTTGATGACTTAATTCTCTAACTTCAGATTTATATAGTTTTGCTTCTTGTAAAACGCTACGCACACCAAAGTCGTCTCTTGCTTTTAATCCGGGACGAAAATCATCTAAGTCATCCATAATCATACCGTCTAGCACATAATTAAATCCTAGTTTATTCTTAATATTCTCAAGTTGACTATACATCAAGCGCTTGCTATAGTACCAACTTTCGGGCGTGTTTTTAACGATATTCGCATCTTGAAGTTCAGACATTTCAGTTTCTAATACTTCAACACCTAGACTTTGTCCAAGTTTAAGCGCTAGTTCAAACTCTTCATTTCTAAATAATTCTGATTTTACTACAACAGGTTTAACATAATTAACACCTAAAACATCAATCGCTTTTTTCAGTAACAAGCTACTATCTACTCCACCTGAGAAGGCAATGACTACACTCTGCATGTCTTTCAATAGTGCGTCTAATTTCATTTCTTTAGTATTTAATTCAGTCATAGTTTCCATCCTCCATTTATTATTCTTTGTCTTCTACGTACGGTATCGTTAAAGGACCTTGTGGCATAACACCAATGGTTAATTTACGACCATATCGATGTTCTAATTCTTGTATTGTATGTTCAATGTTAGAGGTTGGGATTAACATCGAGTCTTTAAGTTGTTGGTCAGTAAGTTCTGAATAAACATGCACATTGGCAAAAGTTTGAATACTTGCTTGTTTTTGTACTTGCCATTGGTCAACTTCCTTAAAGTTTGGATCGTGAATAAGTTCTAAAATACCTTGAGGTGTGTCTGCCATTTTGAAAATTTCGGCAAATTTACCATGATCAGGAAAGCCATCTGCACATTCAGATACCATAATAATATGACCGTCTTTTTTTACAATTTTACTCGCTGCACTCATCCCTTTTACTGTTTGATATAAATTTTGATCTAAAGGATAGCCAGAATTTGATGCGATAACAATATCAAAGTGTTGATCACATTTAAACATTGCATGTTCTTTTACATATGCGCATCCTTCTTTGTGTGTATCAAAGATTTCACCAGCAAATGCTGCAGTAATTTCTTTACTTTTATTCAATGCAACGTTAAGTAAAAAGTCAGGTTTACACATACGGTTAACTTCCCGTGCCATGTCTTGAACTGGATTATCTTCTAAATTTCCCCACGTTGATCTCGAATCGCCAATCATCTTTGCATTATGAAAAGTTTGAATTGTTTCTAAACCTGCAATTCCAGGCATTATCCCTTTAGGTCCCCCTGAAAATCCGGCAAAAAAGTGAGGTTCAATAAAACCTGTTACAATTTTAAAATCGGATTCTACATATGCTTTGTTTAAATATACATCACATCCATATTGACTGTGTCCCACTTTAGCTAGACTTTCTTTTTCTGAGCAATGATTGTGAACGATTTTTACTGAATTTACAATATCTTCACCTAACATTTGAATCAATTCATCTCGCGTTTGATCTCGATGAGTCCCTGTACCATTAATAATTACGAAATTCTCACGAGGAACATGATTTAATTCCTCAATTAGTAAAGGTACAAGAATATGGTTAGGCGTTGGACGTGTTATATCACTAATAACAATAGAAACAATATCATTACTGTTTACCATTTCTTTTAAAGATTTAGAATTTGTGGGGTTTCTTAATACATTTTTAATTGCTGATTCATAGTCTTGAATAGCATTGATGTTTTGAGGCTCTATGATTGTGCTATCATCAGGCACATTGATTTCAATTTCAGATTTTCCATATAAAACTTGCGACTTCACTTTCATCCCCTCCGATTAAGATTTTTAAAATACACATCTTCATCCCCAGAATTATAAGGTGTGATTAAGAGCGATGACTTTTCACTAACATGATATATATAGTTAAAAAATTAAAATATATGAATAAAGCATAAAATATGCTATAAAAGTGACGATATTATGTCGCTCTATATACAATTTACAAAAAATTCAGTATAAATGAAAGGACTTTTGGAAAACGATTTCAAAAGAGTGTAAAATAAGGGTGGAAGTAATAGAATTACACTTTAATACTAGGGAGGGCTTTTTATGAAAGCAGCTGTAGTAACCAAAGATCACAGAGTAAGTATTGAAGAAAAACGTTTAAGAGAATTAAAACCTGGAGAAGCATTAGTAAAGACTGAATATTGTGGTGTATGTCACACTGATTTACATGTTAAAAATGCAGATTTCGGTGACGTAACAGGTGTAACGCTAGGACATGAGGGAATTGGACGTGTCATTGAAGTTGCTGATAACGTAGATTCATTAAAGGTAGGGGATCGTGTATCTATAGCATGGATGTATGCAGCATGCGGTAATTGTGAGTATTGCACAACTGGTAGAGAAACATTATGCAGGGATGTTCTTAATGCCGGATATACTGTTGACGGGGCAATGGCTGAAGAAGTCATTGTTGATGCGAATTATGCAGTTAAAGTTCCCGAAAATCTTGATCCAGCGGCTGCTTCATCTATTACCTGTGCAGGTGTGACAACATATAAAGCAGTAAAAGTGAGTGGCATCGAACCAGGACAATGGTTAGGCGTATTTGGTGTGGGCGGATTAGGTAATTTAGCATTGCAATACGCCAAAAACGTAATGGGCGCGAAAGTTGTTGCATTCGACATTAATGATGATAAATTAAATTTTGCTAAAGAGCTTGGTGCTGATGCAATCATAAATTCAACTAATGTTGATCCTATTGAGGAAGTTAATCGTCTAACGAATAATAAAGGATTAGATGCAACGGTGATTACTGCTGTAGCTAAAACACCTTTTAATCAAGCAGTGGATGTTGTTAAGGCGGGTGCACGTGTGGTAGCAGTAGGACTTCCAGTAGACAAAATGGATTTAGATATTCCACGTTTAGTGCTTGATGGAATTGAAGTCGTTGGCTCATTAGTTGGTACCAGACAAGATTTAAGAGAAGCATTTCAATTTGCTGCCGAAAATAAAGTTATTCCTAAAGTCCAATTAAGACAATTATCTGAAATTAACGATATTTTTGATGAAATGGAAAAGGGAACAATCACAGGTCGAATGGTCATTGATATGAAAAGCTCGCACTAAAAGTGAACATAAAAGATAATATAATATTTGGAAATTATATTATCTTTTAATTTGTGAATGTAAAAAAGGGAAGGGATTAATTATGCAATTTAAATTAAAAGAAGATAAAATTTTAGAGTTTTTAGATTTAAATTTTCCACAACAAACATTTGAAAAGGGGCGTCTCCTAATTGGGCAAAATAAGAGACAACCATTACACGTTTATTATTTTGGAGAAAAATTCTTGGCTCTTTTAAATGTAAATTTTAACACTTTTGAATATATTAAAGTAGATGAAGTCGATTATAATGATATAAAAAAAATCACTTTAAAAGACGGACTACTTTTTAAAAAAATGTTTATTGAGACTGAGGATTTTATGTTTAATTATAGTACATCTAAAGCTCTTTTAAGTGATTTTCAAAATAATAATTTTAATCACTTTATTCAAAATAAAAAAGAGCGTGTAATATTTGAAGATGGACATTTCATCTAAAATATATGAATGAAAATTAACTCGAACCTTAAATATTTTATAGAAATGAAATTTGATAATGCTATAATATATTATAGATTTAAAAATATTTTGAGGAATATGAGGTTAAAAGATGAAAAAGACAATGTTCATCATTGCAACAATGATATTCGGCATCGTATATTTCGATAAATATAGATTTTTATTAAAAAAATATAAAACTGACATTATTGATGTTGAATAATAGCAAATCTGATTGAAGTGATAGGTGACATTTATATTGAATGTGTGAGCTCTCTGTGGCAACAATATCTAGAATAGGAAAGTGCCACTTTCACATCAGTTATGAATTGTGAATATGTAAAAAGAATCTGAGACAAAATTGATGTTTCAGGTTCTTTTCATATTGTGTAAATTTTTGACATGAACACATGTCTTGAGTACTACAAGCAATAGCAGTTTTATGCTATAATGACATTTATTATTGTAAGGGTTAAGGTGAGTAGTAAATTGAATAAAAATATTAACATTCAAACCCATCAAGTTTTGAAACAGAATGGTGAAAAGCAGAGATTTGAGTTTACTACAAAAGGTTTTTGGCAACAAAAATTTGCAGATTTTATACGTTACGAAGAACAAATTGAAGATGCTAAAGTCAATGTTACGATTAAAATTGAAGATACCGGTGTAAAGTTAATTCGTAAAGGTGACATTAATATGAACTTACATTTCGTCGAAGGACATGAGACGACAACACTCTATGATGTACCTGCCGGAAAAATACCTTTAACTGTTAAAACATTAAGTCTTAAGCATTTCGTCACTCATAATGGCGGTAAGCTAAAAATACATTATGAGTTATATCAAGATGAACAAAAAATGGGTTCTTATCAATATGAAATAAATTATAAGGAGATAAGTGAATGAGTATAATCGATCAGGTTAAACAAACGCTAATAGAAGAAATAGAAGTTAGTATTAGAAAAGCTAACCTCGCAGAAGATATTCCAGAAATCAAAATTGAAATACCTAAAGATCCTAAAAATGGAGATTATTCTTCTAATATTGCTATGGTTTTAACAAAGATTGCTAAGCGTAATCCCCGTGAAATTGCGCAAGCTATTGTCGATCATTTAGATACAAGCAAAGCACACGTTAAACAAGTTGATATTGCTGGGCCAGGTTTCATCAACTTTTATCTGGATAATCAATATTTAACAGCCATTATTCCAGAAGCTATCACAAAAGGTGATCGATTTGGATATGCAACACAATCTAAGAATACTAACATTTTATTAGAATATGTATCAGCTAATCCAACAGGAGACTTACATATTGGTCATGCTAGAAATGCAGCTGTAGGCGATTCTTTAGCTAATATTCTCATTGCGGCTGGTTACAACGTTACACGTGAATATTATATTAATGACGCAGGTAATCAAATCACTAATTTAGCACGATCAATTGAAGCACGATACTTTGAAGCTTTAGGTGATACGAGTTATGAGATGCCGGCGGATGGTTATAATGGTAAAGACATTATTGAAATCGGGAAAGACCTCGCTGTTAAACATCCAGAAATAAAAGACTACACTGATGAAGAACGCTTAAAAACATTTAGACAACTTGGTGTCGATTATGAAATGGAAAAATTGAAAAAGGATTTATCTGACTTTAACGTGCACTTTGATAATTGGTTTAGTGAAACATCTTTATATGAAAATGGCGCGATTGAAAATACATTATCTAAAATGAAAGAACTAGGCTATACGTATGAAGCAGATGGTGCAACTTGGTTACGTACAAGTGACTTCAAAGACGATAAAGATCGTGTATTAATAAAAAAAGACGGTAATTATACTTATTTCACACCAGATACGGCTTATCACTACAATAAGATTAATAGAGGAAATGATATTTTAATTGATTTAATGGGTGCTGATCACCACGGTTATATTAATCGTCTCAAAGCTAGCTTAGAAACATTTGGTGTAGACAGCGATCGTCTTGAAATTCAAATTATGCAAATGGTTCGCCTTATGCAAAATGGAGAAGAAGTGAAGATGAGTAAGCGTACAGGCAATGCGATTACTTTACGTGAAATTATGGATGAAGTCGGTATCGATGCTGCACGTTATTTCTTAACAATGCGTAGTCCTGATTCTCATTTTGACTTTGATTTAGAGTTAGCTAAAGAGCAATCTCAGGACAATCCAATTTATTACGCACAATATGCACATGCACGAATTTGCTCTATTTTAAAGCAAGCTAAAGAACAAGGTATTGAAGTGTCTACTGATGCAGACTTTTCTAAAATAAATAATGATAAAGCAATAGACTTATTAAAAAAAGTAGCAGAATTTGAATCAACGATAGAGAGTGCAGCCGAACATCGCGCACCTCATCGTCTAACTAATTATATTCAAGATCTAGCTGCAGCATTCCATAAATTTTACAATGCTGAAAAAGTGCTTACAGATGATACAGAAAAAACTAAAGCATATGTAGCTATGATTGAAGCGGTGCGTATTACCTTGCACAATGCATTAGCATTAGTAGGTGTCACAGCACCAGAATCTATGTAAAACTTCATAAAATAGATACACGAGAGCCTGACATATTTATATGTACAGGCTCTTACATTTACATATGCATACCCAAAAGAAAAAATAAGCATAGCAAACCGAGATTGGGGTACAGCATAAAGTTTGTTATAAAAGGAATATCAACAATTAGGTAGGACAACACCTCAGACTTCTTGGGAAAATTGGATAATGTAGCATGCGAGATAAAATAATCATTCGAAGTTTTGCGGGGGAAGAAATCATGTTATCAATAGAGAAATTATATCAAATTCTATATCAAAATATGGGCCCTCAATATTGGTGGCCAGCAGAAACACCAATAGAAATGATGCTTGGGGCAATTCTAGTCCAAAATACTAATTGGAATAATGCAGATATAGCGTTATCAAGATTAAAGGAAGAAACTTCTTTTAATGCACAGACAATATTGAAAATGCCTTTAGAATCGTTGCAGCAAGTGATACGTTCGAGTGGTTTCTATAAAAATAAAGCTAAGGCTATACAAGCATTGTTACTATGGTTAAATGAACATCACTTTGATTATAGTAGTATAGCTAAGTTATACAGTGATAACTTAAGAAAAGAGTTACTCACCATCCGTGGCATAGGTGAAGAGACCGCTGACGTCTTAATAGTATATATTTTTAAAGGTAAAGAATTTATACCTGATAGTTATACTAGACGTATTTTTAGAAAATTGGGATATCAACATACAGAAAGTTATCATCAATTGAAGCAGGAATTAACACTTCCTGAATCATTTTCAAATCAAGATGCAAATGAGTTTCACGCTTTATTAGATAATTTTGGAAAAAATTATTTTAATGGTAAAGGGAAACAACGCTATACCTTTTTAGATACCTATTTTAAAAAATAAGTATTGACCTTAACGTAACGTCATACCTCATACTTTAATTCAGGAGGTGAAATGATGAAAGAACGCTTCAGTCCCAAAATGCTTTCTGACATTACCGGAGTTAGTATACGTACGCTTCATTATTATCATGAAAAGGGGTTACTCGTACCACAACAAATGAGTGCTAATGGGTACCGATATTATAATGTTCAAGATATTTCAAAGTTACAATATATTCTCTTTTTAAAGGAATTAGATTTAACACTAAAACAAATACAGATATATTTTGAAGGTGATAGTGATTTTAGAACTAAAATATTACATGATAATTTTTATCACATTGTTAAAAAAAGAGATCGCTTAAATGATATTATCTGTACGTTAGAACATCATTTTCACCAAGATAATGAAGAGATTGAGGTAACTACAATGCAAAATTTCAATTTAAATGAACAGTATGAAAAAGAAGCAGCAAGTAAGTATGGAGATACCCATTATTATCAAGCATATAAAGATAAACAAAAAAGTAAGGATGAATCAGAACAGCAAAATCATTTTGAGGAAATTAATAAGCAATTAAATATGTTTTTTGACGATATGAATCAGCTATATTTAAACAAAGTTTCTATACTTGAAGCAAGTGGAAAAATTAAGAAATTACTATGTATTTTGAAAGAACAAGTTCCTAATTGTGACAATCAATTTTTAGAATATATAGCTCAGATTTATATTGAAGACGAGCGATTTGTAAAGTTTATTAACAAGCAACGTGAACGTGGTTTGAATTTATACATTTCTGATGCGATAAAAACGTTTATTAAATTATAAAATATGATGTGTCTGGGACATCGTTGATTGTCTCAGACATTTTTAGCATTTTACCGATTGATACTTACATTGTAAAACTGATACCAATACAGAGAAATTCAACGAGAAATTCTACAGACAAAGCAAGTTGGGGTTGGGGCCCCAACATAAGGAAATTCAACGAGAATTTCTACAGACAAAGCAAGTTGGGGTTAAATATATTAATTGATTTAATTCAAAGTTGTCTTTTTCTCATATTTTGTGAAAATCAAATAAAATTGTATCTACAAATATTGGTATATTTTGATATGATGAATAGGAACATTAAAAATAATTTGTGAAAGGGTGATGCTCCAAATGAAAAGTAAACTATGGATAGTTATATGCGCATTGATTGTAGTACTGGCTGCATGTAGTCAAGATGCCAACCACTCATCTAATAATAAAGACACTGAAAAAAGCGATAAAAAATATCATAGAATTGTTTCGCTCATTCCTAGTAACACAGAAATTTTATATCGCTTAGGAATCGGAGAAGATATAGTAGGTGTATCCACTGTGGATGATTATCCTAAAGATGTAAAAAAAGGTAAAAAACAATTCGATGCGATGAATTTAAATAAAGAAGAATTAATAAAAGCTAAACCGGATTTGATTTTAGCGCATGAGTCACAGAAAAATTCTGCAGGTAAAGTGCTAAAGTCACTTAAAGATAAGGGAGTAAAAGTCGTTTATGTGAAAGATGCACAATCGATTGATGAAACTTATGATACCTTTAAATCAATTGGAAAATTAACGGATCGTGAAAAACAAGCTAAAGAACTTGTTGATGAAACAAAACATAATGTAGATAAAATCATTAACTCCATTCCTAAACATCATAAGAAACAAGAAGTGTTTATGGAAGTATCATCTAAACCAGACATTTACACTGCCGGAAAAGATACATTCTTTAACGATATGTTAGAGAAACTAGATGCTAAAAATAGTTTTGATGATGTTAAAGGTTGGAAATCAGTAAGTAAAGAAAGCATTATTAAACGTAATCCTGATATTCTGATTTCCACAGAAGGTAAATCAAAATCAGACTACATAGAAATGATAAAAAAACGTGGTGGTTTTGATAAAATTAATGCTGTAAAAAATACACGTATTGAAACAGTAGATGGGGATGAAGTTTCTCGACCAGGTCCTCGTATTGATGAAGGGCTAAAGGATTTAAAAGACGAAATATATAAAAAATAATTATTTGAATACGATGTATTGTATTTTGCTTAGATAATTATTTTTCTTAATAAGCTGACAAAGATGTATTTCAAACGCCTGGGACAGTAGTTATTGTCTCAGGTATTTTTAATATTTATGATAAACGGGGATTGAATTAAACTGATGCAAATGCCCTTTGATTCAACCTCATTACTCGATGACTAAATCGTCCAACGAATGGAAGACAGTCGTTTTACACTTTTTATGTATTGTTTTGTTAATATAGTGATTAAGAAAGTATTGAAAGAGAGAGTTATGAATAAATATAGAAGTGTTATTATATGGTTATTTATTTTAATATTAAGCATGAGCTTAAGTTTATGCTGGGATGTAGGAAAACTTGATGATGTTTTTAATCAAACCATATTATTCCAGGTTCGTTTACCTAGATTGCTTGAAGCCATGCTCACTGGTGCAGTACTTACATTAGCTGGCCAAGTGTATCAAATCGTGTTAAATAATCCACTTGCAGATAGTTTTACATTGGGATTAGCTAGTGGTGCATCATTAGGATCTGGAATTGCTTTATTTTTGGGACTTAGTTTTTTATGGTTCCCTATATTCTCCATTATTTTTAGTTTAATCACACTGTTACTTGTTTTAAGTGTTTCAGCGATGCTAGCCAAAGGATATCCTGTTCAAATGCTTATATTAACGGGATTACTACTTGGTGCACTATTGAATGCATTATTGTATTTGCTTGTTTTGATTAATCCTAAGAAGATGAATCCAATTGCTAATTATCTGTTCGGTGGGTTTTCATCAGCTGAATATCAGGACGTTATGATTATTAGCATGATAGCATCTGTCGCAATCATAGTATTATTTTTAATGCAAAAAGGAATTAAATTATTGCAAGTTGGTGAATTGAAAAGTCAGTCTTTAGGATTAAATGTACAACAAGTAACGTATATTGTTCTTATAGTAGCTTCCATCATGACAGCAGTTGTGGTCGCATACGTTGGAGTTATTGGTTTTATAGGCATGATTATTCCACAACTGATTAGAAAATTTTATTGGCGTTATCAAATAGGATTACAAATGTTATTGAATATAATCATAGGTGCTGTAGTCATGATAATGGCAGATTTTATAGGAAGTACAATGATACAACCTATTCAAATTCCTGTAGGCATCGTGATGGCATTGCTCGGCGTACCAGTCCTATTTTATATTTTAGTTAAACAGACTAACATATGACGTTCACACTACTCTTTTGCTACAATAGTATTATTAAAAAGTTAAGAGGTCATTGAAAATGAATTTAAACTGTATTAAGGCTATCGTCTTTGATTTAGAAGGCACGCTATTAGATAGAGTTAAATCGCGTGAAAAGTTTATAGAAGAGCAATATGAACGGTTTCATGATTATTTTATTCATGTGCAACTAGCAGATTATAAGAATAAATTTATTGAATTAGACGATGATGAAGACAACGATAAACCTGATCTATATAAGGAAATCATTAAACAATTTCATATCGACCGTCTTAAATGGAGAGATTTATTTAATGACTTTGAAATGCATTTCTATCGTTACGTTTTCCCTTACTATGATACTTTGTATACATTAGAAAAGTTATCGAAACATCATTACATGATTGGTGTGATTGCAAATGGAAAATCCAAAATTAAACAATTTAGATTGCATTCATTGGGTATTATGCACGTTATTAATTATTTAACTACTTCTGAAACTGTAGGTTATCGTAAGCCGCATCCTAAAATCTTTGAAGATATGATTGATCAATTGGGGGTTAAACCATCTGAAATAATGTATGTCGGAGATGATGCATTAAACGATGTTGCTCCTGCACGTGCAATGGGGATGGTAAGTGTGTGGTATAAACAAGAAGATGCAGAATTGGAGCCATTAACAGAAGAAGTAGATTATACGATTACTACCATAGAGGAATTGCTTAAAATTTTACCAGATAATTTTGAAACAGAAGGAGAAGAACAACATGGCAATGGATTTAATTACTAAACAAGACGGTACAACATTACACTATAGTACTATGGGGCAAGGTTATCCTGTCGTACTCGTGCATACCGCTTTTGATAATTATGCTGTTTTTAATGATTTAGCTAAGGTATTAGCAAAGTCTTTTCAGGTTGTGCTCATCGATCTGAGAGGACATGGTTATTCTGATAAGCCTAGAAATATAGAGTTTTATGACTTTGCTGACGATATAAAATTTTTATTAGATGCTATATATATTGATGAAGCAGCATTTATTGGCCATGAGATGGGGGCACTTATTGCTGCTGATATGTCTGTTAGAAATCCAGGCTATGTATCCTCAATCATATTAGTTAATCCTACTTCAATAGAAGGTGAATTGCCTGAAGAACGCTTGTTCAGAAAATATGCACATAAAATACGTAACTGGGAAGATGATAAGCAAGAAAAATTTTTGGATAAACGTAGATATTATAAAGCACGTAAGATGAATAAATTTTTAAAGCATGTCGTTGATACAAATAGTATTTCTACTAAAGAAGAAATTCAAGCTGTTAAAGATGTTTTCAAATCCGAAGGTATTGCAGATGTTTTCAAGCATGTTCAAGTTCCTACGCTTATTGTTGCTGGAGAACACGGAGAACGTACAACTACACTAGAAGCTAAAGAAGTCGCAGATTTGATTCAACACAGTGAATTTAACGTCTATCAACATTCAAGTGTATATCCTTTTGTTGAAGAACAGGCTCAATTTACTCAAGAGTCAACAAACTTCATTCACCAATATGCACCTAAATAAAAGAGTTCATACTGAAATTTTGTAAGGTAATAATCAATGAATTAAGCAAGATATGTTTTACTATAAGCGCTGAAACAGTTGTTAAAAGAAAGTTATCTACACAATTTACGTAATCATTTTGTAATATTATTGTTATTTTAGTAATATTTATAGTACAATTAACATGAGCACAGAAGACATAAAGAATCAAAGGAGTGAGTGCTTATGAAAAAACTAATAACATCATTACTTGTTTTAGGATTAGTTTTAACAGGAGTAAGCGTTGGAAACAACGTTGAAGCGGCAACTGGTAATTCAATGAAAACAGTACAACAATTAAACAAAGGTGATAAATCATTAGAAAACGTTAAGATAGGCGAATCAATGAAGAGTGTATTAAAAAAGTATAGTCATCCTATCTATTCTTATAACCCAAATAGTAATGAAAAGTATTACGAATTTAGAACTGATAAAGGTGTTTTGTTAGTAACAGCTAACGGTAAAAAAGAAAGAGGAAATGTTACACGCGTATCAATGACGTATAATAATGCAAACGGCCCTTCATACAAAGCCGTAAAACAACAACTTGGTCATAAAGCTATAAGTCGTGTACATTATAATAATGTTACAGGTAACTTTGGCTATATTCAAAAAGGCCAAGCAAGTTATCAATTCAGTTCAAATTCACCAAAAGATAAAAATGTGAAGTTATATCGTATAGACTTAAATAAATAAGAAGAATTGGATATACGTTTTATAAGATAAAATAGTTTGAAATTTGAAGAGTTTAAAGATGAAATCATAATTTGTAAAATGGATTTCACTTTAGCTCTTCTTTTTATTTTAGTTGCTAATGATGATATGATTAATCATTATGTTCAAGTAAAATTGTAAGATGTATGATAAAATTTTAATTTGAAAATAATTAACTTATGAAATCTACAATTTACATCAAGATTTAAATGAAAAGGAGTAAATCATGCGTACGAATGATAAAGTATTACTCGAAAATATTAATGATTATTTTAGTCACAAAGGAATGTCACCACACTTAATTGATGATATAAAAGAAAAATATCGACAAGATATTAAAAAGTCTGAAGAAAAAGATCAAGATTACATTGAATATAGAGGTAAATCACCTGCGCAATTAATATTAACAATTCAGCGTAATTTGTTTGCATTACAACTCAATCCAATGATTTTCTTTATCATTAACTTTATTCTTATTTCATATTTGTACGATAAACAATATGTACCTTTTCAAGCAATTACCGGTATAAGCTTATTTTATTGCTTAGTCATATTTCCAATAACACTCATATTATATGTGCGTATTGCCAAAAAAAACTATTTATACAGTAATAAGTATGAAATGAGAACTGGAATAATCATTGGTATTATTGCTTTAATTCTAGTAATTATGCAAGGATTTCACTTTAATTGGGCTATTATTCCTATTTCTATCTACGGTCATCAGTTTGTATTTTTCGCTGGAATCATTCTAAGTCTTGTTGGTATATTCTTTAAACGTATAGAATTTGTTGGAGTTGGCTTACTATTTTGTCAAAAAACAATAGATGCAATGGTAACTAATCCGGAAATTGCACAGTTTTTCTCTTTAGCAATATGGATTATACTTGTTGTGCTAATCATTTTTTATACGATACGTTTATCTGCACGTACTAAATCATCATAATACAAAGATTTTAACTCAGAAAATATGCTAGACATATCTTTCTGAGTTTTTTAATTTATTAAAATATATCATTTGTTTACCATAAAGCTTGTTTTAGAAAATGAATCACCATTTTAATCTAAAAATAATTTAATTAAACTGAAAATAACCTGAAAGCGTAACACTATTTTAATATGGGTATATAAATGACTAAAGGGAGGTGCCAAGATGAATAAAATTCAAATTTGTAATCAGATTGAACTTAACTATATTGATGAAGGCGAAGGCATCCCCATCATTTTAATTCATGGATTAGATGGAAATTTGGCAGGATTTAAGGATTTAAAAAATGAACTCAAGAAGCAGTATAGAGTAATTACTTATGATGTCAGAGGTCATGGGAAATCTTCACGAACAGAATCATATGAATTAAAAGATCATGTTGAAGATTTAAATGATTTAATGAGAGCATTAAACATCGATTCTGCACATATTTTAGGACATGATATGGGGGGCATCATTGCAAGTGAATTTACTGAAAAATATCAATATAAAGTGATTACATTGACAATTGTTTCGGCTAAAAGTGAGGACATTGCAAATGGTTTCAACAAATTAATGGTTGATTACCAAGAAGAATTAGCAGGGTTTAATAAATCTGAGGCAATGATTATTTTATTTTCTAAATTATTTAAAGAGAAAGATAAAGCAATGAAATGGTATCAAAGCCAAAAATTATACAATAGACCAACTCCGGAAGAAAGTGCAATTGCAGTACGTGCATTGCTTAATATTAAAGATTTAACTCGTGTTCATCATAATGTGTCTATACCTACTTTAATTGTGAATGGTAAGTACGACCCACTCATACAAAATAAAAGTCATTATGATATGGATCAATATTATGATCAAGTTACAAAAATTGTATTTGATAATTCAGGACATGCACCACATATCGAGGAACCAGAAAAATTCCTGAAACTCTATTTAGATTTTGTTAGTTAAAAAATAAGAACATAAATAAAAACCCTTAAATGATTATTGTCGGAAAATCATTTGAGGGTTTTGTAGTAGCAGTAAAGTTTGGACTCAGATCACTATCGTATTAACTTAATAAAAGAGTAAAACAGTCTTATCTTTCATAAGTGAAAGAAATATCTGTTTTACTCCCTAGCCATTATACTTCATTTTCATTATTTGCTTCTTTGATACGGTTGTTTACTCGTTTAAGTAAATCATCGATTTTTTTACGCTGCTTAGAATCTACTAAGATTAAAACAGTTCTCTCATCGTGTTCATTACGTTTTTTATTAAAGTAATTTTCTTGAGATAAATTTTTAACAGCTTTAACAACTTGAGGTTGTTTATAATTTAAGTGATTGATAATATCTTTAAGATAATATTCATCTTCTTTATTCTCACTAATATAAGTTAATACTGCAAATTCTTCAAAGCTGATTGAGAATTCTTTTTTAATTATACCTTTTAATCTGTCAGCATAAGTGACCATAGCTAATAATTCAAAGCAGTCATTGATTTTTGAAATAGCCATTAATGAAACCTCCCTATTTATATCATATCCATAAATCTTAAAACCCATCCTTTTAAATTTAAAGATAGTTAATTATATTATTGAATTAAGATTACTTGGATACTATACCCTAATTTATTAATTTATATCTATTTTTCTTATGAAAATACGAAAGTGTCTGTCATAATATAGTATTAATTTAAATTTAAAGAATATATTTAATGCTATATTATTTAGTTAATTATAACTAAATAAAAATAAGAAGTAAACAAATAAGTGTTTATAAAACAAATTATCTTTTAAAGATTATACTTGAATTAGCAATGTAGCATTTGCTATATTCAAAAAAAATAAGATTGTTTCTAATTTCCCTTAATTTAATAAAAATTATACTAAAAAGAATACTTTTTGGAAAGAATTTTACTAACATTTTTATATATAAATGTTTATTAATTTAGAAGTAGGATTTTTAACAACTTTTTCATCTATCAATAAGCCTTTAGTTATATTGATATACCCACTTTTTAAACTCTTTTTGTATGTTACTTCTCTTTTTTTAATTTTCCCGTTTTTTAGAATTAAAACATAGCGTTTTTGAATAATAGCTGTCGTAGGTAACTCTATGTCATTTGAGGCTAATTTGATTTTAAAGTGTGTTCCAATTCGATAATTGGGTTGTGTAGAAAGTGAAATATCGTAATATGAGACGCCATTTTTTATTTTTGATGGTATATTCGAAATTTCTTTAATTTTACTTGTGAATTGAGTGTGGTCACTAGATGTTACAGAAATATTTTGATTAATTTTTAATAAATTTAGCTCAGATTCTGATATATTAGCACGAATAATACGTTCGTCGCTATTAATTTGCAGTATCTTTTCGTTTGGTTTTGAAGGGATAGAATTAATATATGAAATATTTCCGTTAATTGGTGAAAATAAAGTGGACTTAATTGAGGATTTAGTTTGAATCATTTGTAATTTAAGTTGATTATTGAATGAATAATAATGTAAATCATTTTTAGAATTGAAAGTTTTGTTGTTACGTTCATTACTAAGTGTATTTTGGAGTTGCTTATATAAATGATCTTTCTCATAATTGTAATATTCTAACACTGGAGCGTTTTTTGATACTTTGCTATGATTTTTTACTAAAAGCTTTTGGAGTTGTCCTAAAGTGGGAGTGTAGTAGAAAGTGTAGCTGTTAAGAGGGGTTTGTATACCAGTTGTTGAAAGGAGTATTTTGGGCTTTGCTTTTATAGTTTTTATATTTTTAATATCTTCTGTTTCAGAAGTCAATTTAGAGAAGGTAATGTAACCAAAACTACAAGTTGTGACAATAAAAATGAATAGTAATGAAGAAATAACGATGCGTTGCTTGGTCATGGATGTTCACCTCTTGATATTATTGTAATGCTATTATACACGATTGTTTTAAATAAAAATATATTAATTTTAAAATATGCATTAGTTTATGTTTATATATTGTTTTATTTCGAAAAATAAAGTGAATAAATTTAATAAAATGAAAAATAGAAGGCCATCTTTAATTTTAAAATATAAGGTTCTACATAAATGTTACTATAAGAAGAATCACTCATAAAAACTGCCAACAAAGACAAAACCTTTGCTGGCAGTTTGAAATAGAAATCTATTTGTGTGATGAATATACATTAATATAAGCGGAAAATTTTTATTCAGAATAAGAGGATTAAAATAATCGTAATAAAATAATACCTATAGCTATACATAATAATCCGCCTAACTTACGTGATGTTATTTTGTTTTTAGGTGAACCCAACAAACCGAAATGATCGATAATAATCCCCATAATCATTTGGCCCATCATAGCAATTATAGTAGTTAAAGCTGCTCCTAAGAAAGGCATTAAAATAATATTAGATGTTACAAATGCCATTCCTAGTATCCCTCCAATAAAATAAATAGGCTTAATCTTACCTAGTGTTTTATGAGTAGATGATATTTTCAGACTACGATTAAATACTAATGTTAATATAAATAACGCTATTGTACCCACGCTAAATGATATGAGCGAAGCAAATATGGATGAGTGTGTGTGTTGAGCTAGTGTGCTGTTAATTGTTGTTTGGATTGGTGGAGCGAAACCAAATACGAATCCAATAAGCAACCAGAATACTATTGGTGTATTCTTATGTCTATTAACAGGATGTCTACGAACATAATTCATAAATATAATTCCAGTAATTAAAAATATAATTCCAACACCTTTAAATATTGTAAAAGATTGTTGATGGGCGCCCAATAATCCAAATGTATCAATGATTACACCCATAATAATTTGCCCTGTAACCGTAATAACAACAGTAAGTGCTGCGCCTAATCTTGGTAATAATAATAAGTTTCCAGTTAAATAGATAACACCTAATAGTCCTCCTAGGACCCAAGTATAGTTAAGTGTTTGTTTAGAAAAGAATTCTGGTGTTAATACTTGTGGATGAACAATAAGATTAAGCACAAGTAAGCATATTGTTCCGACAGCAAAAGATATGGTTGAAGCATAAAAAGATGAACGGGTAAATTGGCTTAGCCTTGAGTTGATTGAAGTTTGAATAGGAAGTAACATACCAACAAAAATTCCTAAAAGATATAGAAAAAACAATGATAAAAACCAACTTTCTCAATTTAATATGATTATCATACCATTCATAATCATGTTTCTAAAATGATTGAGCCATAAGCAAAGTATAGAAATAAGTTGTGAATGTTCCAAGGTGTCATACAGCCGATACTATTTTGATGAATCATTATAATAAAATACACATTAAACAAGTTTTAGAACTAAAAAAGCGAGACATCATTTTGAATTTGATATCTCGCTTCATATTAATAAAAGAATATTGTAAATTAAGTTCTTTTTTTCTATATTTTTAGACTTGGACAATTTTAAAAAATTTGTTCTTTCATAAAGTCTTATTTATGATTTTAGTACTTTTAATAAAATGTCAAAAATAGTGTTTTATGAATTAATTTTTATCTTCAAATATAACAGTTGTACTTTTATCAATAAGTTGTGCAGCATAAATTTTGACAGGCTTTCCCAAACTAAATCTTAAAATGTCTAATTCTAAAAGTTGGTTCATACTTTCTTTAATTAATTGTTCTGTAGTAATAGCATTAAAATCGGGTAATAGTAGTTTGACGGGTTTATTAAGATTTGATTTGAATATGAGTTCCAAAGTTTTTGACATACTGATGTATCCTCCTTAAATTAAAGATTCTGTTTTAACGATCTCGACTTTGTCATACTCTTCGCCACTAATACGTTCAATGATGGAACGAAAAGATTTGATTTGATCATTAGAAACAAGCGGATTAATGTTAGAAAAACGACGCTTATGTTCGACTACTTTACCCTCAGAATTATGTTTGATTTGAGTAAAGATAATCGTCACTTGATTGACTTCATTCATAATAAAACCTCCTTTCACTATATATATCGAAATAGATTGAAAAAAAGGTCACTTTTTTTGAAAAATTTAGGCAAATGCCTTTGATGTGATACATGCGTCATTTATCATTAATTATGAAACCCGTTTTTGAAGGTATATGAGTTAAGTAGAATTGTTAAATAGTAAAAGAGAAAAGTGGAAATTGATATTTAAAATAACCAACTTAAAAGATTGATCAGTGTCTAAACTTGCTATTTATATAGTATTAAAATATTAAGAACTCTTAATATGAGAATGAATTAGTTCAAGTTTATAGATGAATGAAAAATGATAGCCTCATGGATTCTTTCTTATATAAATAAAAGTTTTATTACCTTTTGGATATAAATAAGAATAGGTTACCTTTTGTGATATGACCATATAGGGAGAACGCGTTAGTGCTTGAATCAATGTATGCTCAATAAACGCATTCAAATCAACTATCAATATCAAATCATAAATCATGTTGCACTATAATAAGGATTAAAACTTGCTGATTTAACTAATTTAATAAAAAATATTTGATTATCATTTCTTTCAATCGGGAATATCAATTTCTATCATTTAACTATATTTTGGATATCAGATAACTTTAGAAATATTGAGGTTTATTGAAATACGATGTGTTTCAAATCGTCACCCAATGATTACACTTAATATAAATGAAAAAAGAAAAGGAGGGGTTAAATGAGTTTAGTCTATCTTATGGCGACTAATTTATTAGTCATGTTCATAGTTTTATTCACTCTGAGTCATCGTCAACTTAGAAAGATTGCGGGCTATGTTGCATTAATAGCTCCTATTGTGACATCTACATATTTTATTATGAAAATACCAGATGTGATTCGAAATAAATTTATTGCTGTTCAATTACCATGGATGCCTTCAATTGATATTAATTTAGATTTAAGATTAGATGGTTTAAGTTTAATGTTCGGTTTAATTATTTCACTAATAGGTGTGGGTGTATTTTTCTATGCCACGCAATATTTATCTCACAGTACGGACAATCTTCCTAGATTTTTCATCTATTTACTATTATTTATGTTCAGTATGATTGGCATTGTAATAGCTAATAATACCATTTTAATGTATGTATTTTGGGAACTCACAAGTATTTCCTCATTCTTGCTTATATCCTATTGGTACAATAATGGTGAAAGTCAATTAGGCGCCATTCAATCATTCATGATTACAGTGTTTGGTGGGCTAGCGTTATTAACAGGATTTATCATTTTATATATCATTACGGGAACAAACACAATTACTGATATTCTTAATCAACGCAATGCAATTTCACGACATCCATTATTTATACCAATGATTTTGATGCTTTTATTAGGTGCTTTTACTAAATCTGCACAATTTCCGTTTCATATTTGGTTACCAAAGGCCATGGCAGCACCTACACCAGTAAGTGCTTATCTTCATTCAGCAACAATGGTAAAGGCTGGTATCTTTTTACTATTTAGATTTACACCTTTATTGGGACTTAGTAATGTTTATATTTATACAGTGACATTTATTGGTCTAATAACTATGTTATTTGGATCTTTAACTGCTTTACGTCAATACGACTTAAAAGGGATACTCGCTTATTCTACAATAAGTCAATTAGGTATGATTATGACAATGGTAGGTCTAGGTGGAGGTTATGCTCAGCACACATCAGATGAATTGTCTAAGTTTTATATTTTAGTGTTATTTGCTGGCTTATTCCATTTAATGAATCATGCGGTTTTTAAATGTGCATTATTTATGGGCGTTGGTATCATTGATCACGAGTCCGGAACACGTGATATTCGTTTGCTAAATGGTATGCGTAAAGTCTTCCCTAAAATGCATATTGTCATGTTGCTCGCTGCATTATCTATGGCAGGTGTGCCTTTTTTAAACGGATTCTTAAGTAAGGAAATGTTTTTAGATTCGTTAACTAAAGCAAATGAACTTGATCAATATGGCTTCGTATTAACATTTGTGATTGTTTCAATAGGTGTCATCGCGAGTATCTTGACCTTTACTTATGCACTTTACATGATAAAAGAAACATTCTGGGGAAAATACAATATAGAAAAGTTTAAACGTAAACAAATACATGAACCATGGCTATTTAGTTTACCAGCTGTGATTTTAATGTTACTTATTCCAGTTATCTTCTTTGTTCCAAACGTTTTTGGCAACTTTATTATTTTGCCCGCAACCAGATCTGTATCTGGGATAGGAGCGGAAGTTGATGCATTTGTACCACATATTTCTCAGTGGCATGGTGTGAATCTTCCATTAATTTTAAGTATAGTTGTTATTATTATTGGACTTATTTTAGCTCTAGTTGTGAATTGGAAAGAGGTTACGCATCAAATAATCAAAAGAGCTTCGATTACAGATGGCTATCGGAAAATTTATAGAGAATTTGAATTATACTCAGCTCGTGGTATACGTGCATTGATGAATAATAAATTGAATTATTACATCATGATTACATTATTTATTTTTGTAGCTATTGTAGTTTATGGATATTTGACTGTGGGTTTTCCACATGTACATCAGCTTCATGTTAGTTCTTTCGGACCGTTGGAAGTTATCCTATCAGTTGTAACATTGATTATCGGCATTTCATTAATCTTTATTCGTCAACGACTAACGATGGTGGTATTGAATGGAATGATTGGATTCGCAGTTACATTATATTTTATTACAATGAAAGCTCCGGATTTAGCTTTAACACAGTTAGTTGTTGAAACGATTACGACAATCTTATTTATTGTTAGTTTTTCGAGACTACCTAACATCCCTCGAGCTAAGGCAAATTTAAAAAAAGAGACCTTCAAAATCATTGTGTCACTTGTTATGGCATTGACGGTGGTATCACTTATTTTTGTTGCTCAACAAGCAGATGGTATGCCTTCAATTGCTAAATTTTATGAAGATGCATATGAACTTACAGGTGGAAAAAATATTGTCAATGCGATACTTGGTGACTTCAGAGCTTTAGATACTATGTTTGAAGGACTAGTGTTAATCATAGCTGGATTAGGTATTTATACGTTACTTAATTACAAAGATAGGAGGGGACAAGATGAAAGAGAATGATGTAGTACTTAAATCAGTTACAAAAATTGTAGTGTTTATTTTGTTAACATTTGGATTTTATGTATTTTTTGCTGGCCATAATAATCCAGGTGGTGGCTTTATTGGTGGCTTGATTTTTAGCTCGGCATTTATCTTAATGTTCCTTGCCTTTGATGTAAATGAAGTGTTGAAAAGCTTGCCAATTGATTTTAAAAAATTAATGATTATAGGTTCACTCATATCTGTTGCAACTGCATCAGTGCCTATGTTTTTTGGAAAGCCATTTTTATATCAGACTGAAGCAAATGTAGCGTTTCCATTACTAGGACATGTTCATGTAACTACTGTGACTTTATTTGAGCTTGGCATCTTATTAACAGTAGTGGGTGTGATTGTTACAGTTATGCTATCTATAAGTGGGGGTAGATCATGAATTTAATATTACTCCTTGTGATAGGATTTTTAGTATTTATTGGAACTTATATGATTTTATCTATTAATTTAATTCGTATTGTTATTGGTATTTCTATTTATACACACGCCGGTAATTTAATTATTATGAGTATGGGGAAATATGGACCTCATATGTCTGAACCGCTTATTCAAGGTCATGCTCAAAACTTTGTTGATCCTTTATTACAAGCCATCGTTTTAACAGCCATTGTGATTGGATTTGGCATGACTGCGTTTTTATTGGTGTTAATATATAGAACTTACAGAGTAACTAAAGAAGATGAAATAAGTGCATTGAAAGGTGATGAAGATGATGAGTAATTTAATAATATTGCCTATGTTGTTGCCTTTTGTATGTGCTTTAATTTTAGTCTTCACTAAAAATAAAAATCAAATTTCAAAAATCCTATCCATTACAACTATGATTGTTAATACAATTATTTCAATTGCTTTACTTATTTATGTTGTTAATCATAAACCGATAACACTTGATTTTGGGGGATGGAAAGCACCTTTCGGCATTCAATTTCTAGGTGATTCATTGAGTTTGCTTATGGTGTCAGTATCATCTTTTGTTGTTACGCTAATAATGGCATACGGCTTTGGTAGAGGAGAGAAGCGAGTCAATCGATTTCACCTTCCTACATTTATCCTTTTATTAACAGTGGGTGTTATTGGTTCGTTTTTAACTTCTGATTTATTTAACCTATACGTGATGTTTGAAATTATGCTTCTTGCTTCGTTTGTACTTGTTACATTAGGACAATCTGTTGAGCAATTACGTGCAGCGATAGTATATGTTGTTCTGAATATTTTAGGTTCGTGGTTGCTTTTATTAGGAATTGGCATGTTATATAAGACAGTCGGAACACTTAATTTCTCACATTTAGCGATGCGATTGAATCATATGGAAAATAATCAAACAATAACGATAATATCTTTAGTATTTTTAGTTGCTTTTAGTTCAAAGGCAGCACTAGTAATTTTCATGTGGTTACCTAAAGCATATGCAGTGCTTAATACGGAACTTGCGGCGTTATTTGCAGCATTGATGACAAAAGTTGGGGCTTATGCACTTATTCGTTTTTTTACCTTACTATTCGATCATCATCCAAGCGTTACGCATACATTGCTCGTGTTTATGGCTTGTATCACAATGATTATCGGTGCGTTTGGTGTCATCGCTTACAAAGATATTAAGAAAATTGCGGCTTATCAAGTTATTTTGTCTATCGGATTCATTATTTTAGGTTTAGGTTCTCATACTATACCAGGTGTAAATGGTGCTATCTTCTACTTAGCCAATGATATTATCGTTAAGACATTATTGTTTTTTGTAATTGGTAGTCTTGTTTATATGTCGGGCTATCGAAATTATCAGTATTTAAGTGGACTGGCAAAAAGAGAACCATTCTTTGGTGTTGCATTTGTCGTGGTAATTTTTGCTATAGGTGGCGTGCCTCCATTTAGTGGTTTTCCGGGTAAAGTCTTAATATTCCAAGGGGCTATTACAAATGGTAATTATATTGGTTTAGCACTTATGATTGTGACAAGTTTAATAGCTATGTATAGTCTTTTTAGAGTGATGTTTATAATGTATTTTGGTGATGCTGATGGAGAACAGGTACAATTTAGACCACTACCTATTTATCGTAAAGGTTTACTTAGTGTTTTAGTTGTTGTGATATTAGCGATGGGTATTGCAGCCCCTGTTGTTCTAAAAGTAACAGAGGATGCAACAAATCTTAATATGAAAGAAGATGTCTTTCAAAAGAATGTAAATACACATTTGAAGGAGGTTAATCGTAAGTGAAGCAAGTTGTTTTAAATATTGTTATCGCGTTCCTTTGGGTACTCTTTCAAGATGAAGATGAATTTAAATTTACAACCTTCTTTGCTGGATTTTTAATTGGTTTAATTGTGATTTATATTCTACATCGCTTTTTTGGTGAAGAATTTTATTTGAAAAAGATATGGGTGGCTATTAAATTTTTAGCTGTATACCTATACCAGCTTATTACTTCTAGTATAAGTACCATAAATTACATCTTATTTAAGACGAATGAAGTTAATCCAGGTTTGCTCACATATGAAACTTCATTAAAAAGTAATTGGGCTATTACTTTTTTAACGATTTTAATTATTATTACTCCAGGATCGACAGTTATTCGAATTTCTAAAAATACTAATAAATTTTTTATTCACAGTATTGATGTGTCAGAAAAGGATAAAGAACATCTTCTAAAAAGTATTAAGCAGTATGAGGATTTAATTTTGGAGGTGACACGATGATTGAAATGTTCACTCAAATATTTATTATAAGTGCATTGGTGATTTTTGGTATGGCACTACTTGTTTGTCTAGTCAGATTAATTAAAGGTCCCACTACTGCTGATAGAGTTGTATCATTTGATGCCTCAAGTGCTGTTGTTATGTCTATTGTTGGCGTGATGAGCGTTATTTTTAATTCGGTATCTTATTTAGACTCAATCATGTTAATTGCAATTATTTCGTTTGTCAGTTCGGTCTCAATTTCAAGATTCATCGGGGAAGGACGTGTCTTCAATGGAAATCATAAAAGACATCGTTAGTCTCATTGCTGCGATATTTATTTTCTTAGGAAGTATTATTGCATTAATTAGTGCAATAGGGATTGTAAAATTTCAAGATGTCTTTCTAAGAAGTCACGCCTCAACGAAAAGTTCTACATTGTCAGTATTACTAACTGTAGTTGGTGTACTAATCTATTTTATTGTGAATTCAGGTTTTTTCAGTGTCAGATTATTATTATCACTAGTCTTTATCAATCTTACCTCTCCGGTTGGAATGCATTTGATATGTAGAGCAGCCTACCGTAATGGTGCATATATGTACAGGAAAGACGATGCACCTAGACAATCAACTATCTTGTTAAGTCAAAAAGAGTTTAATACGCCAGAAGAATTAAAAAAACGTGCAAAACTACGAGAAGAAAGACGAGAAAAATTATACTATAAAGAAAAAGAATATATTAATAAAATAGACGATTGATTGTTTAAGCTTTTAAACTACTAGCATATAAAAGATATATCTTATATACTAGTAGTTTTTGTATATCTGAGGTGAAGATATTAATGATATAAAAGCTATTTATTTAAGAATCTGGTTAATAAATGATAAAATTATAATCAAGAATAATTGTGAATGACAGTTGTCACTAATTTTTCAATGAAATTACACATAAGCATTTTCTCGTTCGAAGAAGCGAGCTTTATAATTTAAATGTTCATGTTTGATTTCACTGATAAAGAAAATGATTGAGTTTTGAATAGTATGTTTGTGGCATGATTGAGTGTTAATAGTTATGTCCTTATAGGAATGACTTTATTGTTATTATTTCACTTCTTCAGTGTTGCAGTAGATAACCTCGCAACTTTTTATTGTTTTGATGACTAAGTTTGCAATTAAAAATTAATAAAGAGGTGAAAGTGTGGAGATATTTGAAACTCTACTCATATTTGTCGCACTAGTTATTGTGAGCTCCTTTGTACATACTTTCATACCTAAAGTACCTCTTGCATTTATCCAAATTTTTCTTGGGATGATTTTATACCTCACTCCCATTCCAGTTGAATTCAATTTTGATTCTGAATTATTTATGGTTACATTGATCGCACCATTACTATTCGTTGAGGGTGTTAATGTTTCAAGAGTACATTTAAGGAAGTATATCAAACCTGTTATGATGATGGCTCTAGGTCTTGTTATAACTACTGTTATAGGCGTAGGACTGTTTATTCATTGGATTTGGCCTGAATTACCTATAGGTGCTGCTTTCGCAATTGCAGCTATCCTTTGTCCTACAGACGCTGTTGCTGTACAAGCAATCACGAATGGTAAGGTTTTACCAAAAGGTTCAATGACCATTCTTGAAGGTGAATCTTTACTTAATGATGCTGCAGGTATCATTTCATTTAAAATTGCCGTTGGTGTATTGATTACTGGAACTTTTTCCATTTTTGATGCGATTCAACAATTTTTGATTGCCTCTATCGGAGGTGCTATTGTCGGCCTACTTATAGGTATGGCTTTAGTTAGATTTCGTTTAACATTAATGAGACGTGGCATTGAGAACATTAACATGTTTACATTTATACAATTGCTGACGCCGTTTGTCACTTATTTGATTGCTGAATTATTCCATGCATCAGGGATTATTGCAGCAGTAGTTGCGGGACTCGTGCATGGATTTGAACGTGACCGTATAGCTCAAACGAGAACACAACTACAGATGAGCTATAATCACACATGGAGTATTTTAGGCTACGTTTTAAATGGTTTTGTGTTTTCAATTTTAGGTTTTTTAGTACCAGAGGTAATAGTGAAAATTATTAAAACTGAACCGCATAATTTATTATTCTTAATCGTCATCACATTGCTAGTCGCTCTTGCGGTGTATCTCTTTAGATTTGTGTGGGTATATGTACTTTATCCTTATTTCTATTTATCTGTCAGTCCATTCCAAAAAATGATTTCTAAAAATGATGAAGATAAAGTTACTGAGAGTAAACCTAAGCGTAGCTTATATGCACTAATCATGACTCTATGTGGTGTGCATGGAACAATTTCACTCGCAATCGCCTTAACCTTGCCATATTTATTAGCAAATCATGAAACATTTGCTTATCGAAATGATTTATTATTTATTGCTTCCGGAATGGTAATATTAAGTTTAATTATTGCACAAGTCATTCTTCCTTTAGTAACGCCTGATAGCCCTAAAGTGAAGATAGGTAATATGTCATTTAAAGAGGCGAGAATCTACATTTTAGAACATGTTATCGATTATCTAAATCAAAAATCGACGTTTGAAACGAGTTACCGTTATGGAAACGTCATTAAAGATTACCACGATAAACTCACATTTTTAAAAACGGTTGAAAAGGAAGATGAAAACTCCAAAGAACTAGAACGACTTCAAAAGATTGCATTTAACGTAGAAACAAAAACGCTAGAGAAATTGGTTGATGATGGCGAAATTACTGAGAGTGTTCTTGAAAACTATATGCGTTATGCTGAACGAACAGAAGTGTATAAACAAGCTTCGTTATTAAGACGTATTATTGTTGGTTTAAGAGGAATGCTATTGAAACGTCGTGTAAAAACAAAAATTAATTCAGCATCATCTCTTAGTGTTACTGATAACTTATTAGAATTGGGTAAAATCAATAAGCTTGTTCATTATAACGTCGTAAGTCGTTTAGCCCAAGAAGCTACTACTGATAATAAACTAGAAGTAGGTATGATTTGCGATGGATATCTGATGAGAATAGATAACTTAACACCGAACAACTTCTTTAATTCCAGACATGAAGATACACTTACCAAAATTAAATTAAATGCTTTAAGAGAACAACGTCGTATTCTAAGAGAACTAATTGAAAATGATGAGATAACAGAAGGTACTGCATTAAAATTAAGAGAATCCATTAATTATGATGAAATGGTTATTGTAGATAGTATGACATAATGAATAAAAAATAATATATAAGCAAAGCTTCCAAATGACTTCTTAAACTAAAGTTGATTTGGAAGCTTTTATCATTTTAAATGATATGGTTGCTTAGAATATATTGTTCGGTTAAACATATTTGTATAGATCGCATTCATGTAGTTTGAAATTTTATTTAAAATGAAAAAGTTGCACTAATATCAATTGATTAGTGCAACTAACGTCTCCATGGGGAGGATAATGGATACCACGGAGATAACTGAGTGATTATTTGTGGCTTTAGTAACTATTCAAAAATTGAATAGAACTTATAAATATTAATTACAATTAATGACACAAGTAATTAGATATTCATTGTATATACATTATTCATACTTATCGCTCAAAAATATGAAGTAATGTATTGGTACATCATCATTATTTAAAGCACCATTTACGGAGAGGGTGGGGCTTCAGTTTATTTATGATAATGTACAGCTAACTAATACCACCATATCGTGTGTAAAAGATGTTGTTTATATTATAGGAGGGTAATATAAAACCACACGATATGGGACTACTAGTTATATAGTATGATGAGTATAAAGAAGTAATCCTCTGCTCAAAATGTTTAAATATAATGGCAGACGATGACTGAGTTGAAAGTTGGCTTGAAATAAGTTGTTTCAACTATAGTCTTCGTTGCCATTAGCGACTGAATTCAAAACGAATCCGGTCTTATTAACATATCATTTAGGGCTATTTTTACCATGTTATTTCATACTACCATGTATTGTATCAATATTAGATTTCATCATTTTATAGTATGAATCCCCTTTAGTACCTTTCTTACCTATAGAGTCGGTAAATACTTCACCATAAATATCTTTCTTAGTTTCTTCTGATAAACTTTGCATAGCTTTTTTATCTACGCTCGTTTCAACTAATAAATGTTTTAAATGATGATCTTTAACAAATTTAATAGCTTGTTTCATTTGACCAGGTGTACCTTGTTTTTCTGTGTTTATCTCCCAAATATAACCTGGTTTAACATCGAATTGTTGAGCAAAATATTTAAATGCACCTTCACTTGTCATCATGGCACGTTGATTTTGGGGTATGTCATCAAATTTATTTTTACTATCTTTATTAAGTTCTTCTAATTTTGATATATATGCATTCCCTTGCTTTTCATATGTAGACTTATCTTTTTTATCATGATGTTCTAGTGATTTTTGTATTGTTTTTACGTATTTAATTCCATTATCTAAACTTAACCATGCATGAGGATCTTGTTTGTTTTTGTTACCTTCCTCACCATTTAAGTATATTGGTTTAACATTATTTGATGCTGCTATCACACTTTTATCTTTTGTTGATTTTCCTGCTTGGTCAAGTGCTTTTTCAAACCAACCATTTCCAGTTTCTAGGTTTAAACCATTATAAAATACAACGTCAGCATCTGTTAATGCTTTAATATCTTTAGGCTTAACCTCATATTCATGTGGGTCTTGTCCTACTGGAACGATGCTATGAACATCGACCTTATTTCCACCGACACGTTTAACCATGTCATAGAGAATAGAGTTTGTAGTTACAACTTTTAATTTTCCTTCATGTGAGTGATGTTCATGGTTACTTTGATTCCCACACGCGGCAAGGATAATTAAAAATGCTATTACTAAAGCGAGAATTTTTTTCACGTTAAAGCGCTCCTTTTTTGTTTATTTTTAATTCTAGTGATTGATAGCGTTACAATATAAATCATAAAGGTACAGATTACAATAGTTGCTCCACTTGGAATATTATATATATAACTAAAATATAGACCGATAATCGAACTTATCACGCTGATTATGCTTGCAATTACCATCATGGTATAAAGTTGTTTACTGATTAAAAAAGCTGTAGATGCTGGAGTAATTAGTAAAGCAACTACAAGGATGATTCCAACTGTTTGTATGCTCGCAACAGTCACAAGTGCGAGTAATAACATGACAAAGTAGTGAATTATTGTTGTGTTCAGACCGCTCATACGACTAAAAGTTGAATCAAATGTTGAAATCATTAAAGGTCTATAAAAGATAATAATAAGTAAAATAACTAATACAGTAATGACAATTGTTGTCCAAAATGATTGATGCGTAATTGCTAATAAATTACCAAATAAAATGTGATATAAATCTGTTGTACTATTGATTAAACTAATAATTATGACGCCAGATGCTAGGAATGCAGTGAAACTAATTCCTATTGCAGCATCTGGTTTTGTTTTACTGTTTGAAGTAATAAAACCAATAAACAAACTTGCAAGCATTCCTGTTACAAGTGCCCCGATAAACATTGGAATATTAAATAAGAAAGATAAAGCAACACCTGGTAAAACAGCATGACTCATGGCATCACCCATTAAAGAAAGACCGCGTAAAACAATAATGCTACCCATCGTCCCACATACAATCCCAACTAAAATAGATGTGATTAATGCACGGTTTAAAAATTGATAACTAAGTAAATGGTTAAAGAAATCTAACATCTAATTCGTACTCCCTTGTGAGGATAGTGTTAAAAGCGAATCATCTTTGTAATTAATGAAAGTTGCATTTAATCGTTTAGATGATAGGGCTTCTTTTGTTGGCCCCAAAAATTGCAACGATTGATTTAATAATAAAATGCGATCAAAATATTGATCTGCTTTTGATAAATCATGATGAACAATTAAAATCAATTTACCCATATGTCTTAAATGTTTAATTTTCTTCATAATCAGTTGTTCGCTGTAAATGTCGATGCCAACAAAAGGTTCGTCTAAACAATAAATATCACTATTACTCATAAGTGCTCTTGCAACAAGAACACGTTGTAATTGTCCACCACTTAATTCTGCAATTTGCCGATGGCGTATATGGTCGAGTTCTAAATCATTCAGTAATTGGTTAAGTTTCGTTTTTTCAACTACACTTGCTTTTTTAAACCATCCAATGTCTTCATAACATCCTGATAGTATCACTTGATCCACTTTTATAGGAAAATCTAAATCAATATGTGCTTTTTGTGGGATATATGTAATATATCTAAGCTGTGTATGTATAGGGTGATCATATAATGTATGTTTACCAGTCGCTTTAAATTCTCCAATAAATGCTTTGAGAAGAGATGATTTACCGGCACCATTAGGTCCTACAATACCAATGATTTCACCATTTATAGGTAATGAGAATGTAATATCTTTAAGAATGTGCTTTTTTCCCAAAAATAAATTCAAATGATTCACTTCGAGCAATAATTAAAACCTCCTAATAAAAAGTTTAGGTTAACCTAATTTATTTTATAATATACCCTGAAGTTTTAACATGTCAAGTTAATTCATGGTACAATAAAGTGAATGTGTGAGGTGAAACGATGTTAACTGAAGAAAAAGAGGATTATTTGAAAGCAATTTTGACTAATGATGGCGACGTGTCCTTTGTATCAAATAAAAAACTATCGCAATTTTTAAATATCAAACCACCATCAGTAAGTGAAATGGTGGGTCGTTTAGAAAAGGAAGGCTATGTTGAAACAAAACACTATAAAGGTGCCCGTTTAACTGAAGAAGGATTAAAGCAAACGTTAGACATCATTAAGCGACATCGATTACTAGAATTATTTTTAATAGAAATTTTACAATATAATTGGGAAGAAGTTCATCAAGAAGCTGAAATACTTGAACATCGGATATCAGATTTATTTGTAGAACGTTTAGATAAGATTTTAAACTTTCCGAAAACATGCCCTCATGGAGGCGTCATTCCTAGAGGTGATCAATATAAAGAAATTTTTACTACGTCAATTCTCAATTTTGAACCTGGAGAATGTGTTACTGTACGACGAGTTCGTGATAAGACAGAGTTGTTAGTTTACTTATCAAGTAAGGATATTTATATTGGAAATACAGTTGAAGTTGTATCCAAAGATGATACCAATAAGGTTATTATTCTTAAGAGGAATGATATTGTAACAATTTTAAGCTATGAAAATGCGATGAATATTTTTGCAGAAAAATAAACGATAAAAAGAGCCTAGGATTAATTTCCTAGGCATTTTTAAGGTATTGGAATTTCGTGAAAAAATTTAAATGTGTTTGTAATAAGCGTTTTAAGTCATTGCCTCGTTGTTAGAATGTGATTACCAATTCAATGTATAGAATGATGAAATTTATGTATCGTATTTATAGTATTGTGTATTTGATTAATAAATACACAGTATAGAAATTGAATAATATCCATACCAAACTAAAGATAAAGGTGGGTACTCGAGTAATCTCCGTTAAAGCACTGCCATCCCAAGAAGGTTTAGGTCGTTGAAAGGTAAGACGAAAAATCGTCCATGATGATTGTAATATTTCACCTAAAAGTACGCCTAAAATAAAATGGTAACTTAATGTGACGATGTCATAAATGAACCATTGATGGTCTTGCCTAAATACTAAATAGAGTAAACTTGAGATGAGTATAATGACAATCAAAGGTGATAGTTTACGGGAAGTAATAAAGAAATAATATATAAAAATAAGTAAATATATAGTGATAAATATACTTGGATATTGATAGTGAATAGATACCAATCCAGTTAAAAACATCAATGGTGGCATAAGATAACCGCCTATAGTTGTAATGAACTGACCTAAGTATCCTTTAGATTGTGTAATGGCATAGCCTTGTTGTGAAGTGACGTTTCTTTCTCGAGGGCTTGTCACAATGACAAGATCTTTGGCCTTCCCACCAACGAGTTTGTTAAATAAGACGTGTCCAAATTCGTGTGTAAGTACCGGTATATAATTTAAATAAATATCTAAGAAAGCGTTAAAGCCTTTATATCTATAATAGTGTATGATTAAGTAAAGCAGTCCAATAACTAAAATAAGATAGATATTTAATTGGATAGTTGTAGTAATAAAATTTTGTATATGAATCATAAGTGGACCTCGTATTTTTAAAAGTTAAAATCATCTTTATTTAATTATATATGAAAAGACTATGGATATCCTTTAGACTTTAGATGTAAATGATTAGAAAATATTTTTTGTTTAAATTTTCATGTGTTAAAATATTCATGCATTTTAAACGTGTTGTAAAGTGGGGATTGGATATGTATCAAAACCAAAGAATAAAAAATAAAATTAACATATTAGGTGTAAATTTTGATAATACTACAATGTTGGAAATGGTAGAAAATATTAAACAGTTCATATCTAGTAATACAGATGATAATTTATTTATAGTGACTGCTAATCCTGAAATCGTGGATTATGCAACTGAACATGAGCAATATAGGAATTTAATTAATCAAGCTGATTATGTAGTTCCAGATGGTACAGGAATAGTAAAAGCTTCAAAGCGATTAAAACAGCCATTAAAACGGCGTGTGCCAGGAATAGAACTTCTTGAAGAATGTTTGAAAATAGCACATGTCAGCCATCAGCGTGTATATCTGCTTGGATCTAAAAATGAAATTATTGAGACAGCAGAGAAAAAGCTTCAATCTCAATATCCTAATATTCACTTTGCACATCATCATGGCTATATTCATCTAGAAGATGAAACAGTCATAAAGCGTATAACAAGTTTTAATCCTGATTACATTTTTGTAGGAATGGGATTTCCAAAGCAAGAACAATGGATTCAAAAGCATAAGGACAAATTTAAACACACTGTAATGATGGGCGTAGGTGGGTCGTTTGAAGTATTCAGTGGCTCAAAGAAAAGGGCACCTCAAATATTTAGAAAGTTAAATATTGAGTGGGTATACCGTGTACTTATCGATTGGAAACGCATTGGGAGAATGATAAGTATTCCTAAATTTATGTTAAAGGTAGCAATACAAAAATATAAAATGAAATCAAAATAAGTGTAAAAAAGGGAGGCAATCAATTCGGATGAATTTTATTGCACTCCCTTAATGTTTTAGTTTTACTTTCTTCAAATTTATTTTACGACAAAACGTGACTCATCTAATTTATTTCTAAATTCCTTTTGTTCTGCTTTAGATTTTTTCTTAAAAGTTTTAAGAAATGCCTCATAATCAGGTAATACTTCTTCAAGTTCGCCGAATTCTTTTAGTTTACCGCCCTCTATCCAAGCGATTTTTGTACAAAATTCGCGCACTTGTCTAATATTATGACTAACAAAAAATATTGTTTTTTTAGCCGCTTTAAATTCATAAATTTTATCTAAACATTTTTGAGTAAATGTTTGATCGCCTACTGATAATGCTTCGTCAATAACTAATATGTCAGGATTAACAGTAATATTAATTGAAAATCCAAGTTTTGCACGCATACCACTTGAATATTTTTTAACAGGTTGATAAATAAATTCGCCGAGTTCACTAAATTCTATAATTTCCGGCATTAATTTTTTAATTTCTTTCCTTTTAAAGCCCATGCAGAGCATTTTAAATTCAATATTTTCTACACCTGTCAATTGTCCGTTTAAACCTGCATTAATAGCGATGACACTCACATCACCATGTCTTGTTATTTCACCGGAACTTGGTGAAATTGAGCCACCAATCATATTACTTAAAGTAGACTTACCTGAACCGTTGATGCCGACTAAGCCTATCACATCTCCCTCATGCGCTGTTAAACTTACGTTATCCAGAGCGTAAAATGTTTTATTTTTGTTTTTAGGTATTAATGCATCTTTAATTCTATCTTTATTATTTCTATAGATACGGTATTCTTTTGTCAAATTTTCAATATTTACCGAAACGCTCATTTTGTACCATCCTTATAAACATTTATATAGATTATAATATACAACACATCAGTTGTTAAATTTATTAACCTAGTGTAAAGTGAATAGAAGATTTTATTGAAAATAAATTTAACACAGTGAGTTAAGAAAGTGGTTCATTTTCTAAAATTCAATCTTACACGAAATTTCTAACAATTTTTAACTGAATTGATTGTATAATATAATGAGCTTATGATAAACAGTTAAATGTTATTATTTAAGAATGGACTCAATGAATCAAATTAAAGAGAAACTATTAATGATTTACAATAGATAGATAATCTATTATAGGAGAAAGCGTGGTTAAGTTTAATGTTCGCAGTTGGAACGGTTTTAAAAGAACATATCAAAAACTTCTATTTAATTCAAAGACTAGCACAATTCCAAATTAAAATTACCAATCATAATAACTATCTGGGTATTGCATGGGAAGTATTGAACCCTGCTTTACAAATCATGGTGTACTGGCTTGTTTTTGGTTTAGGAATTAGAAGCAATGCACCAATACATGGCATTCCGTTTGTATTTTGGTTGTTAGTTGGTATAAGTATGTGGTTCTTTATTAATCAAGGTGTGTTAGAAGGGACTAAATCAATCTCTCAGAAATTCAATCAAGTGGCAAAGATGAATTTCCCACTTTCAATCATTCCTACTTATATTGTAACAAGTAGGTTCTATGGTCATTTAGGATTATTAGCAATTATTATAATAGCTTGTATGTGCAATGGAATTATCCCTTCAATTCACATTGTACAATTACTTATATATGTACCTTTTGCATATTTACTAACATCGTCGGTGGCACTTTTAACATCAACTTTGGGGATTTTAATTAGAGATACGCAGATGATTATGCAAGCATTAATGAGAATATTGTTTTATATGTCTCCGATTTTATGGGTGCCAAAAAATCATGGCGTAAGTGGTTTGATTCATCAAATTATGTTATTTAATCCAGTATATTTTATCGCAGAATCATACCGAGCAGCAATATTGTTCCATCAATGGTATTTCATAGATCATTGGAAGTTAATGCTATATAACGTTATTATCATTCTCTTATTCTTTATAGTAGGTTCTATTTTACATAGACGCTATAGAGATCACTTTGCGGACTTCTTGTAAAAGTGTCAATCAAGAGAGTTCTATTAACGGTTTACCATAAAATGAATTAATATTTAGCTTATTATTAAAGATTTAGTTTTTTATAAAAAGAAATTTTTAAATAACTGGTTGTTAGAAATAGTTCAAATTTAATATATGCCATATTGACATTATGAGGTAGGACAATGGATTCAAGATGAATTCGTAGTCCTACTTTTTTAATAATATCGAGACTTTTAGTAGAATTTTTGAGTAAATTAAAAATTATTTGCTTTTATTTTCTTTGAAAGTAAGTATCGTTTATAATTTGATATAATGATTGGAAATTTAAAGATGGTGAAAAAATGAGATTGATAATTAAAAAGATTTATATCTTAGCTATTGTGCTTTTAAATATGATTTTTAAACCGTTTAATGTTAATTCGAAGCACATTGTGATAATGATGACCTTTAAGCAAGATGTTTTGCCTATTATAGAGGCCTTATGTAGTGAAGGATACCATGTAACGGTTATTGGTAAAAAAATATACCAGAAAGATATTAATAACATTAATCATGCATATTTTATACCCGCCGGAAATAAATATATTATGAAACATATGAAAGTATTAAGTAAAGCAAAGGTTATTATTTTAGATACGTATTATTTAATGATGGGTGGCTATCAGAAGAAAAAAGGGCAAACTGTTATTCAAACATGGCATGCTGCCGGTGCTCTTAAAAATTTTGGTTTAACTGATCATCAAGTTGATTTAAAAAACAAGGCTATGGTAAGACAATACAAAAAAGTTTATGATGCTACCGATTATTATTTGATAGGTGGGGAGAAAATGGCTCAATGTTTTATACAATCGTTTGATGCATCACCATCGCAAATGTTAAAGTTTGGACTTCCAAGACTGACCCAATACTTTAGAAGTAATCTTAAGTTAGAACAACAACGATTAAAAAAGAAATATCATATTACAAATAAACTCGCAGTATATGTTCCGACCTATAGAGAAGGTCAAGTAGCACAACGTACTATTGATAAAGAAAACTTTGAACGGCACTTGCCGAATTATACGTTATTGAGTCATTTGCATCCTTCGACTGTTGATTGTCAAACTGCTCATTCAATCGATGTCACCTCATTGTTAATTATGGCGGATATTATTATAAGTGATTATAGCTCATTACCTATTGAAGCAAGTGCACTTAATAAACCGACACTTATTTATAATTATGATGAACAACAATATGAAAAAGTAAGAGGATTGAATGAATTTTATTATGCAATTCCTGAACGGTATAAAATGAGTAATGAAGAGTCAATTATACAAGCGCTACATGATAACGATGAGCAATTTCAATCTTTATTTAATGATTGGCATCAATATAATTCAAAAGATAGTCTTAACCAGTTAGTCCATTTTATTAATAAGTTGGTGAAATAATGAAATTAGCAATAATTATTCCAGTGTATAACGCTGAAGAAACGATTAAACGGGCCATACTCTCAGTTGATACTAGTGTGCCTTATGAGATTATTTGTATCAATGATGGTTCAACTGATCAAACACAACATGTACTAACAGAACTACAACAAAAACATCCTCACATCAAAGTCATTCATCAGAGTAATCAAGGAGCAGCTCGAAGTAGAAATGTTGGCTTAGAAGCTATGTCTGAAGATGTTGATGCATTTTTATTTTTAGACGCAGATGATGAGTTTTTACCTAGTAGGATTGATTTAATGGTGGATGCTTTTAAGAAAAACAAAGAAACCGATATTGTTATCGGTCAAATGGCCAGAGAAGTTAACGGCGAATGGCAAGTCATTTCGACCCATCAATCTATGGTGAAAGATGCGATTGTCACACTTGATCGTAAACCGGATATTTTACAATCGATAGGACCTGGAGCAAAATTATTTAGCACGAAGTATGCCGGATTACGTTTTGATGAAGATGTCGTTTTCTGTGAAGAACATACCTTTATTGTCAAAGCGTTCTCTAAAGCGCGAGATATTCAACTTATACCTAACATTGTATATGGCTATAATGAGAGAGAAGGATCAGTAACAGCGCAACGTGCTGATACATTTTTACCTTATATGAGTGATGCGTTAAAAGTTCGTCAACGCGTGATGGAATTACTATTATTATTAGACGAAAAAATCTACTATAGTTATCGAATGGATAACCTCATAGTAAGTTACTTAATACAAGCGCATTTAAAGAAAAATAACAAAATGACGCAATCTTTGCTTGAAAGTGTTATAGCTTATATGAAAGCTATGCAGCATACACATTACTCGGGAGAGGCTATGTTTCGAATTGTTAGAGCTGTTGAACAGAGTGCAACACATTGGACAAAGCCTTTTTACTTACAATGGAAAAAGGCACTTAGTGAGGTTGGAATTGGCAGACCAGGCTTAATTCGTTTTAAACTTCAAGTTATACCTAAAAAGATATCTTTTTCTGGTAAAGAATCACTAAAAAGAATTTTTAAAAAATAACTTTTCTTTGAAGTAAGTTTTAAATTTATTTATGTTTAGTATCTAATATAGTATTAATGGCATGCTCAAAATATTTATGATACATTAAGATTATAAATTTTTATTAAATTTTTAGTTAAGGAGAATTTCGTATCATGAAAAGAGTCATTACTTATGGTACATATGACTTGCTTCATTATGGTCATATTGAATTACTTAGAAGAGCTCGTGAGATGGGGGATTATCTTATCGTTGCGCTTTCTACTGATGAATTCAACCAAATCAAAAACAAAAAATCATATTACGATTATGAACAACGTAAGATGATGTTAGAGTCTATTAGATACGTAGACTTAGTTATCCCTGAAGAAGGATGGGGACAGAAAGAAAAAGATGTTGATCGTTTTGATGTTGATGTTTTTGTGATGGGTCATGATTGGGAAGGGGAATTTGATTTCCTTAAAGATAAGTGTGAAGTCATTTATCTTAACCGCACAGAAGGCATCTCAACTACCAAAATCAAGCAAGAATTATACGGAAAAGATACAAAATAACTAAGAGTATTTATGACACTATTGAACATTTAATCTCGAAAAGAGAGATAAGAAAGAATTGTTCTTTAAATTAATGTGAACTAGAGTTGAAAAAGGTTGATATAAACTTATTTTTATCTAGTCATCGATTGCTAATATGTAAATGAAACCTGAGATAATGATAGATGTCTCAGGTTTTATATTTAAAATCAAACATTCTGTAATTCGAGATGCTTATATATTATTTAATAAAGTTGAAGACATAAATCTATGAGAACAGTAGTAAGATATTATTTAATGAGAAAATATCTTGCTACTTTTTTCTATATTGATAATATATCAACCTCATCTTTCTCGAATGTGTGTGGATGTAAGTGCATTAGTTAATTTTGTATCAATAAAGTCATAAAACATATACATGATAGTGAGTTTGATAAATTGAATCCTCATATTGGTATCACGTATTATCATTTTTAAATATGTTAAATTTCATCACATTTATTTTAATATTTTTAGGTCTTATGTGTAGCTGATTCGGATAAAATCGATTATTCGTAGAAATATTGAACCATAGTAAATATTTCGTTAGTACTTTTCAACACAGAACGGTGACAGAAAATAAAAATAAGATGACGTGCAATTTTTTGTACTATTAAACAATCTTTTGCGTGTGTTCTGATAAAAAATGTTATAATATCAACTACGAAGAACATAGTTACGTACATGAGAAGTTGAATGTTAAAATTACATAGTTTGCAACATTTTGGGTATCATATAAATTTGCTTAAAAGACTGATAAATAAGCAATCGTTATATATTTTGTGAATTGGGATGAAGTGAAATTTTACAAGATTAAGCAAGATCAAATATGAATATAAAGACGAGGTATAACTATGAAAGAACAAAACCCTTTGTTTTTCTTATTTAAAAAACTCTCATGGCCATATGGGTTAATCATTGCAGCGGTTATCATTACTTCGTTGGGAAGTTTAAGTGGTTTATTAGTACCATTATTCACTGGACGTTTAGTTGATAAATTTTCCGTCAGTAGCATTAATTGGGGAATGATAGCTATATTTGGCTCGATTTTCTTAGTTAATGCATTACTTAGCGGTATAGGCCTATATTTGTTAAGTAAAATTGGTGAAAAGATTATTTATGCGATTCGTTCATTATTGTGGGAACATATTATTCAATTAAAAATGCCGTTCTTTGATAAAAATGAAAGTGGCCAATTAATGAGTCGTCTAACAGATGATACAAAAGTGATTAATGAATTTATTTCACAAAAGCTACCTAATTTATTGCCTTCTGTTTTAACTTTAATAGGTTCATTAGTCATGCTATTTATCATGGATTGGAAATTAACTTTATTAACATTTATTACTATTCCTGTATTTATTTTAATCATCGTTCCTCTCGGACGTGTGATGCAAAAAATATCTACCAATACGCAATCTGAAATTGCGAACTTCAGTGGATTATTAGGTAGAGTGCTTACCGAAATGCGTTTAGTTAAAGTATCTAATACTGAGCGTTTAGAGTTAGATAATGCGCATACAAATCTTAAAAAAATATATAGATTAGGATTAAAACAGGCTAAAATATCAGCAGTCGTGCAGCCCATTTCTGGTGTTGTTATGCTATTAACTATTGCGATTATTTTAGGTTTCGGTGCATTAGAAATAGGTACTGGAGCAATTACTCCCGGAACTCTTATTGCTATGATATTTTATGTAATCCAGTTATCTATGCCACTGATTAACTTATCGACACTAGTTACGGATTATAAAAAAGCTGTGGGTGCGAGCAGTCGTATATATGAAATTATGCAAGAGCCTATTGAACCTACTGAAGCTTTGTCAGAATCTAAAGACGTTACGATCATCGACGGCGAATTAGTATTTGAGCACGTGGATTTTAAATATGACGTTAAAAAGATTTTGGAAGATGTGTCATTTAGTATTCCACAAGGTGAAGTGAGCGCGTTTGTAGGACCTTCTGGTTCAGGTAAAAGTACGATTTTTAATTTAATTGAGCGCATGTATGATATTGAACGTGGAGATATTAAATACGGTAATCAAAGTATTTTTGATATTCCACTTTCAAAGTGGCGTACAAAAATTGGTTATGTTATGCAATCTAATTCGATGATGAGTGGAACGATAAGAGATAATATTTTATATGGTATTAATAGAAAAGTTGATGATGAAGAGTTAATAGAGTATGCTAAGCTTGCTAATTGTCATGATTTTATTATGCAGTTTGACGAAGGTTACGACACGATGGTTGGTGAGCGTGGACTCAAATTATCAGGTGGTCAACGACAAAGAATAGATATCGCTAGAAGTTTTGTTAAAAATCCTGATATTTTGTTATTAGACGAGGCGACAGCGAACCTAGATAGCGAAAGTGAATTAAAAATTCAAGAAGCACTTGAAACCCTTATGGAAGGCAGAACTACTGTAGTTATTGCTCATCGACTTTCGACTATAAAAAAAGCTGGTCAAATTGTATTTATTGATAAAGGTGAAGTTACCGGTAAAGGAACACATCATGAATTGATGGCAAGTCATGATAAATACAGACATTTTGTTACATCTCAAAAATTATCAGATTAATATTAATCACGCCCTAATAAATGAGTGGAAGGGCGTGTTTTTTTATGTAAGTTTTGTAAAAATGTCATTTTAACCCTATTTTTCACGTGGTATAATAACTTTTGTAAGATTAAAAGAACTTTTGGGGTTTGTATAGAAACATAGTACGTAAAACAAACGCTTTCATTTTTTTGTTGTTCATCATTGTTCACCATTAACAAAATACATAGAATGACATATTGATAGTCTTACAGGATTGCATAATCAATGCATGAAAGTATAAAAATACATATAGGTAGGTGCCAAATGTTTTTATTAGTTAATATCATTGGGTTATTTATTTTCCTAGGTATAGGAGTTATTTTCTCTAGAAATAGGAAGAATATACAATGGAAATCTATTTTTATTTTGGTTATTTTAAATTTGTTTTTAGCTTGGTTCTTTATATATTTTCCATGGGGAAGAACAGGGGTTAAAGGAGCAGCTAACGGTATAGCATGGGTTATAGAATCCGCACATGAGGGTACTGGATTTGCATTTAAAAGCTTCACGTCTAATAAAATGATGGACATGGCAGTAAGCGCGCTCTTCCCTATTTTATTAGTTGTACCATTATTTGACATTCTTATGTACTTTAATATACTTCCAAAAATCATTGGCGGTATTGGTTGGGTACTTGCTAAAGTTACACGCCAACCTAAGTTTGAATCATTTTTTGGTGTTGAAATGATGTTCTTAGGTAATACTGAGGCTCTTGCTGTTTCTAGTGAACAGCTTAAACGCATGAATGAGATGCGGGTACTAACTATTGCGATGATGTCTATGAGTTCAGTTTCAGGAGCAATTGTGGGCGCTTATGTGCAAATGATACCTGGAGAACTTGTATTGACGGCAATTCCACTTAATATTATTAACGCAATTATAGTTTCTTGTATTTTGAACCCTGTATCAGTTGAAGAACAAGAAGATGTCGTGTATAGCATAAGAGATCACCAAACTGAAAGACAACCATTTTTCTCATTTCTTGGAGATTCAGTTTTAGCAGCTGGAAAGCTTGTATTAATTATCATTGCATTTGTCATTAGTTTTGTAGCTTTGGCTGACTTAATTGATAGATTGATTCATTTAATCACACATCTTATTGCTAATGGTATTGGTGTCAAAGGTAGCTTTGGTCTTGATCAAATCTTAGGCGTTTTCATGTATCCATTTGCTTTACTATTAGGTTTACCGTTTAATGAAGCGTGGGAAGTAGCAAAACAAATGGCGAAGAAAATTGTAACAAACGAATTTATTGTGATGGGTGAAATTTCTAATCAAGTCAATGCAATGACGCCTCATCATAGAGCAGTTATATCAACATTTTTAGTTTCTTTTGCAAACTTTTCAACTATTGGAATGATTATAGGTACATTGAAAGGTATAGTTGATAAGAAAACGTCGGATTTTGTTTCCAAATATGTACCGATGATGTTGTTAGCAGGAATTTTAGTATCCTTACTTACTGCTGCATTTGTTGGATTATTTGCTTGGTAATTTACTTATTAGATTTTTAATATATATAGGCACGCTACTCATTCTATTTTGTAATTAGATGAGTCGTGTGCTTTTTAATTTTGTAGAAAGCTGACGAATTGATTTACGAATTTCTAAAATGATAAAAACCAAGCATAAAAGTGAGGAGACACTTTTTATACTTGGCTTTTATGGGAAATGAATATTAATGTACTTGTAACGGTAAGGACTAGGTACTGTCACAGTACTTCGAGCAAAATTTGTTTTGTTACTATAAACAACACAAAGGAGATAACTTCTCTTTCAAGAAGTTAAAATTATTATAGCAGACCTAGGCGTATAAGTAAATTAAAAATTCAGAATATTTAAATTTGTTCGAAATCGGATGTGTTGAATTTCTATTTTAGTACGTTTAAGATGACATATTTTTATAATTACGAATATTATGATATGTGAAGTAGTTTTTTTAAATCATATATTTATTTGAAATTTTATTGTAGTAAGTAGTTACCTTATGCTAACATTTTAATAATTAAACAAAGTTTTAGGGGTGATTGAGTGAATAAAACTATCAGAGATATCATTTTAGTTATTATAGGTTCATTTATTTTCTCTGCAGGTATCAATGCATTTGTTATTTCAGGGAATTTGGGTGAGGGTGGTGTCACTGGTATAGCCATCGTATTATATTATGCTTTTCATATTTCACCGGCAATAACCAATTTTGTTTTAAATGCTATTTTAATTATTGTGGGTTATAAATATTTGAGCAAACGTAGTACATATTTAACTATTTTTGCTACAGTACTCATTTCAATCTTTCTAAGTTTAACTGAAACATGGCATGTAGAAACTGGGAATGTTGTAATTAATGCTGTGTTTGGTGGGACTTGTGTTGGTTTAGGAATTGGTATTATCGTTCTAGCAGGGGGAACAACTGCTGGAACGGTTATTCTTGCGAGAATTGTTAATAAATATTTAGATATTAGTACGCCATACGCTTTGTTATTCTTTGACCTTATCGTTGTGCTTATTTCATTGACAGAAATTCCTTTGGCGAAGTGCTTAGTTACAGTTATGTCTTTATATATAGGTACAAAAGTGATGGAATTTGTTATAGAAGGATTAAATACTAAAAAAGCAATGACTATTATATCTAGTCGCCCGAATGAGGTAGCAAAAGCTATTGATCAGCAAGTTGGAAGAGGATTAACAATATTAAATGGACACGGTTATTACACTAGAGAAGAAAAAGATGTACTTTACGTCGTCATCTCTAAAACACAAGTTTCCCGTGCTAAACGAATTATCAAAAATATTGACGAAAATGCCTTTTTAGTTATTCATGACGTTCGTGATGTATATGGTAATGGTTTTTTGTTAGATGAGTAAAATTTCAATATGTTATAAAGTTAGAAAGTTGCTAAAATGTAAGACACTTTTTAAAGTGAAGCCTAAAATGGTTACTTAGTTAAAGCCATTTTGGGCTTTTTATTATTATACAGTTCCCTACTTATCTATTATGGCCAATACTACTCACTTAATTTACTGCTGCTCATTTACGAGTATGATATATAACCTAGTGAAAATAATTGTTAGTCATAATATAGAAGAGATGTTATAATAAAAACTATGATAATGATTATCAATTACCAGTTTGTGACTGATAATGAGTGAATAACTTAATCAATAACAATGTTTTTACTATATATAAAGCAAGATTTTAGAGAATGAAAGTAGGGGAATTATTATGAGTCGTTTAAGTGGTGAACAAGTGAAAATTGGCTATGGTGATTCTACGATTATTAATAATTTGGATGTCGCAATTCCTGATGGAAAGGTTACTTCTATTATTGGACCTAACGGGTGTGGGAAATCAACTTTATTGAAAGCGTTATCTAGACTGTTGTCAATTAAAGAAGGTAGAATTAATTTGGATGGTAAGAGTATTCATGCCACATCTACGAAAGAAATAGCTAAAAAAATAGCGATTTTACCACAATCACCAGAGGTCCCAGATGGACTTACTGTGGGAGAACTTGTTTCTTATGGACGTTTTCCACATCAAAAAGGATTTGGTCGTTTAACTGCAGAAGATAAAAAAGAAATTGACTGGGCACTGTCAGTTACAGGTACAAGTGAATTTCGTCATCGTACTATAAATGATTTAAGTGGTGGACAAAGACAACGCGTGTGGATTGCAATGGCACTAGCTCAACGTACTGATATTATTTTCTTAGATGAACCTACAACTTATTTAGATATTTGTCATCAATTAGAAATATTAAATTTAGTCAAAAAGCTCAACGAAGAAGAAGGTTGCACTATTGTGATGGTTTTACATGACATTAATCAAGCAATACGCTTCTCAGATCATCTCATTACGATGAAAGCTGGAGATATTGTTGCGACGGGTCAAACTGAGGAAGTGTTAACTAAGGACATTCTAGAAAAGGTATTTAATATTGATGGTGTTTTAGATATAGATCCGAGAACAGGGAAACCAATTTTAGTTACTTACGATTTATTCTGTCAGACCTATTCATGATTAAATGAATACAGTCTTATTGATAAAATATGATTATATTAAAAAATGCTCAAAATGATAATTGTTTTGAGCATTTTTTATATTAATAAGCCTATAGAGTATTTTAGTATCATAACCATAGTTTGAAAAAAATTTAACACGTGAACCACAATGATTTTTAAAGTTCACCATTTATACATTTATTATTGCTATTATAAGACGTATACATATAAAGAAAAAGTGTTTGAAAATATATTGTAATTTTACGGTCCAAAACGTTGAGAATCATTTTTTAAATGAAATTTAAAGGTAATTATGGTATTATAATAATAATTGTTATATAAAATCTGGACAATAGGAGGACATTGCCATGCAACATCTTATAAAAAAACATGTATTGAATGGCGAGTTTGAACTAGTTAGACAGTTAATGTCCGAAACAGATTTTATGGAATTTGAAGAAGCATACATCTCTAGTGCTCATGAAGTAGAGAGTATGATGTTTTATACATGTATTCTAGATATGATTAAGGTAGAAGAATCATCAGAATTACATGATTTAGCATTCCTTTTACTTGTTTATCCTTTAAGTGAATATGAGGGCGCACTAGATTCAGCATATTATCATGCAGATTCTTCCATAAAACTTACTGACGGAAATGAAGTAAAGAGTTTATTACAAATGTTATTACTTCATGCTATTCCTGAGCCAGTTATTTCGGATAAAAAGGCGTTTGATGTCGCTAAGCGTATTCTAAAACTCGATCCAAGTAATAATGTTGCACGAAATGTACTTAAAGATACAGCAAAACGTATGGATAATGTAGTTGTAGACATTAATGAATTGAATAATCAAAGAGATGCACGCTAAAAAATGAGTTATAGTCGCTCAAGTTTATTGAAACTTTTGCGACTATTTTTTTATACATGATTACGATTGATTATGCATTTTTGTTTATATTGAAGTCCGAAAAATCGTTTTCTAAAATGATTAAAAATACAGAATAGCAAAATTTATACATTTTTTTAGGGTTGCAATAAAAAGTCAGTACGTTATAATGCTCACTGTGCAACTCTAAGGAGGTAAATATTCACATGGGGCTGAATAAAGAAGCTATAAAAATTGGTTTTGCCTATGTCGGCATTGTTGTCGGCGCAGGATTTTCAACAGGACAAGAAGTGATGCAATTTTTCACACCATTTGGTTTATGGTCATATATTGGAGTGATTATCTCAGGATTTATACTTGGGTTCATAGGAAGACAAGTAGCTAAGATAGGTACTGCATTTGAAGCGAAAAATCACGAGTCCACATTGCAATATGTTTTTGGAAAAAAATTTAGTAAAGTTTTTGATTATATTCTTGTCTTTTTCTTATTTGGTATAGCTGTCACTATGATAGCCGGATCAGGTTCTACTTTTGAGCAAAGTTTTGGAATTCCTACTTGGTTAGGCGCATTAATCATGACAGTTTTGATTTACTTAACATTATTATTAGATTTTAATAAAATTGTAAGAGCTTTAGGAATAGTTACACCATTTTTAATCATAATGGTTATTCTTATTGCTGTGTTCTACCTATTTACAGGTAGTATTTCATTAGGGGAAGTAAACAGTGCTATGCCTGAAACGAGTGCTTGGAAAGGTATCTTTTGGGGATTAGTATACGGCGGATTAGCATTTGCTGTAGGATTTAGTACGATAGTAGCTATCGGCGGTGATGCTTCTAAGCGAAGAGTTTCAGGTGCAGGAGCAATGTTTGGTGGTGTGCTATACGCTATCTTACTTGCTTTAATTAACTTCTCACTTCAAACAGAATATTCAAAAATTAAAGATGTAGCAATACCTACGCTTAACCTAGCGAAAGGTATACATCCTTGGTTAGGTCTTGTACTCACAGTCATTATGTTAGCTGTGATGTACAACACAATTTTAGGTCTTTGTTATTCTTTTGCAGCGCGTTTCACAGAACCTTATAGTAAAAAATACCATATATTCATTGTTATCATGATGGTGATGGCATTTATTTTAAGTTTCGTAGGATTCGCTGATTTAATCAATGTTTTATACAAATTTATGGGTATTGTCGGATTATTTATTGTAGTAGCAGTGTTGATTAAATATTATAAACGTAAAAAAGATGATGAAGAGCATATCGCGTAGTCATTGCTTCACACTTTTATGATTAAAAAGTTTATTTTAATCGTGAAAAGGTTAAGGTTAAAAAAATACATGCACAAGTAAATATGTTTATCCGAGTTGACTAAGTTAAAGATGCACGCTTATATAAAATATTTCTAAATTGAGTCAGCTTTGTGGGGTGGGACTTCGAATTCATCAAAATGGATTCTGTCCTACCCCTTTGTTTAATTATATCGATATTTGTTTTATTATATTAATAGCAAGACAAGTAGAGTAATTATTTGAAAGGGTTAGCCATGATGAAAAAAAAGCTAAAATGGATATGGATAACAACGCTAATCATACTTGTTGTCTCACTTATATTGGCTTTTAATTTGAAGAGTCATTATAACCATGTTCATGATAAACAGAAGAGCAAGACAAATGTTCAAATTAATAACAAAAATGTAAAATTATATAGAGATATCTCATATGGTAAAGGTATGCCCAACAGCAAATTAGACATTATTACCCCAGCAGATATGAGCAATGATACGAAATTACCGGTAATTTTTTGGATGCATGGTGGAGGATTTATCGCTGGAGACAAACAATATAAAAATCAATTATTGTCAAGAATTGCAGAACAAGGATACATCATTGTCAACGTAAATTATGCGCTAGCTCCACAATATAAATATCCCACGCCGCTAGTACAACTCAATCAAGCTGTAAAGTTTGTAAAAGAGAATAAGCATGAGTTACCTATTGATTTTGATCAAGTTGTTATTGGGGGAGACTCTGCTGGTGCTCAGTTAACCAGTCAATATGTAGCTATGCAAACCAATGAAGACTTAAGAGATGAAATGCATTTTGAACAGCAGTTCAAGCCTTCACAAATAAAGGCTGCCGTATTTTTTGGTGGTTTTTATAATATGAAAACGGTTAGAGCAACCGAGTTTCCAAGAATACAATTATTTATGAAAAGTTATACTGGAACAAGTCATTGGGAAACAGATTTTAAAAACTTATCTCAAATGTCAACGCTCAATCAAGTGACTCATGAATACCCGCCGACATTTCTTTCGGTTGGTGATGCTGATCCATTTTACAGTCAAAATAAAGAATTTGCGCAAGGTTTGAAAGCAGAAAATATACCAGTAGATACATTATTCTATGATGGTTCGCACCACTTACATCATCAATATCAATTTCATCTAGATAAACCGGAATCAAAAGAAAATATCAAAAAAGTGCTGTTATTTTTAAGTCGAAACACATCATCTTCTGGAGTGGAGAGTAACGAGTCATCACAAAATCAGCCAACTCAAAATACTAATGAAGTATCCTTATACCCTTTTGATTCTTAAGTTTATTAATGCTTTGTGCATTAAAGTACGTCATTGCGAGAAGTACTGTATATGTTGGAAGAATACGATTGCATAATTAAATATCATAACTACATTAAAGAGGTATCATTCATATTTAATGTACAATCACTATCAGCATCAAACAATCCTAAAGTCGTTATCTTTGTAATTTCTGTAAGAAATTCTACTCTGAATTATTGATAAAGTAAGCTTGATAAAATTTTTTAATTCAGTCATCGACGCATAACATATTGAAATTCTCAAGACAATAATGTGCACCCCAAAAGCAAGACTAAATTTAGCTTTTGGGGTGCGTTTTTATGACTAAACAGTATAGATTTGATTTTAAAATTAAAGTAGTTTAAGAATAATTTAAAGATATACGAAACGATGATGGAGTAGATTCATAATAAATAAAGAATAAATAATCTTAAACTTATAAGTAGTAAAGATAATTAAAATACGCCTCAATATGTAAGACGTATGATGATATTATTTAATATTTTAAATATGTGGTAAAATTTATAGTGACATACTTAGTTAATTTAATATTTTAGCCATTACATATTCGTTATAATATTTTTGGTTTATAAAAAGCTTATCTTTAAGTTCACCTTCGATTTGAAAGCCCATGCCTTTAAACAATTCTATTGCGTTAATGTTTTCTGTAACAACCGTAGCTTCAATACGTCGAATATGATGATTTAAAGCCCATGCTTCAATTCTATTGATAAGTGCTTGTCCAATACCTTGATGTTGGTAATATTCTCTAACTCCAAGGTACACGACAGCTTCGTGCTGTGTACGTTCATAGGTTTCAGTATTAACAAATACGTATCCAACAAGTTGCTCATCACTTTCAGCGACATATATCGCTTTGGTAGGTGAGGTGATGTATTTTTCTAAGTGTTGACTTGCGGAAGATATCGTTGGTGAATATTCACCTGGATTGTAGAATGTAAATTCTGATTCATCATATATTTGGCTTAATAGACTGATAAAGTTTTCAACGTCTTTAATACTAATTTCACGAATGAGATGTGTCATATCAACACTCCTGTTTTGTTAAATCAATTGTCTTCCTTATTATAATACACTTTACTTAATTACGCTTGATATAAAATTATCTAAAAGAAAGTTTAGGAGCTGATATTTATGAAGCCTAAAGTATTGTTAGCAGGTGGCACCGGCTATATTGGTAGATATTTAAGTCGAGTCATTGAACATGATGCTCAATTATATGCTTTATCTAAATATCCCAAACCTGATAAAGGATCTACGAACAAAATCACATGGTTAAAACGTGATATATATAATTACAAAGATGTAGTTGAAGCTATGGAAGGTATAGACATTGCGGTATATTATTTAGATCCAACTAAACATTCTGCTAAATTAACACATGCAACAGCACGAGATTTAAACTTTATAGCGGCAGATAATTTTGGTAGAGCTGCATCAATAAATAAGCTGAAAAAGATTGTGTATATTCCGGGGAGCCGTCATGATAATGAAGCCATTGAACGTTTAGGCGCTTATGGAGTACCAGTTGATTGTACAGATGTTGAAGTGAAACGTCCTCATATTAACGTAGAATTACAAACAGCTAAATATGATGATGTTCGAACAGCGATGAAGATGATTTTACCGAAGAAATGGACGCTCAATCAACTTGTAGATTATTTTAGTAGATGGTTAGATGAGACAAAAGGAACTTTTGTACATACTCAAAAACAAGGTCATCACTACATCATTTACAATAAGAACATTAAAAGCCCTTTAGCTATTTTCAAAATGATTAATACAACAGAAGATATAATTACATTACATCTTATTGGTGGTAAATTGATGAAACCAAAATTAAAGAAGCAAGCAAAATTAGAATTTAGACTTCTTAAAGGAACACGTTTAATTATGGTTCATTTATACGATTATATCCCTAGATTATTTTGGCCAATTTACTATTTCGTACAAGCACCGATTCAAGGACTTCTTATGAGAGGCTTTGAAATTGATTGTAGAATTAAGCATTATCAAGGGCGCATTCAATCAGGTGAGAAGATTAAATATACTAAATAATATATTAGGTGATTCGTTATGCAAATATTATTAGTCGAAGACGATAATACGCTTTTTCAAGAATTAAAAAAGGAATTAGAACAATGGGATTTTAATGTCGCTGGTGTCGAGGATTTTAGTCATGTGATGGAGACATTTGAGACATTTAATCCAGAAATTGTTATTTTAGATGTTCAATTACCGAAATACGATGGGTTTTATTGGTGTCGAAAAATGAGACAACAGTCGAACGTTCCTATTTTGTTTTTATCATCAAGAGATAATCCAATGGATCAAGTGATGAGTATGGAACTTGGGGCAGACGATTATATGCAAAAACCATTTTATACAAACGTCTTAATTGCTAAGTTACAAGCTATATATAGACGTGTTTATGAATTTGGAGTTGAAGAAAAGCGAACATTAAGTTGGCAAGACGCTACTGTGGATTTATCAAAAGATAGTATTCAAAAAGATGATAAAACTATCTTTTTGTCTAAAACAGAGATGATTATTTTAGAGATGTTAATCAATAAACGTAATCAAATCGTGACACGAGACACTCTCATTACTGCTTTGTGGGATGATGAGGCTTTTGTTAGTGATAATACTTTAACAGTTAATGTTAATAGATTAAGAAAAAAATTATCAGAAATTGACATGGATAGCGCAATAGAAACCAAAGTTGGTAAAGGATACTTAGCTCATGAATAATTTTCGATGGTTTTGGTTTTTTATAAAATCTCGTAGTAACTGGATCTTGTGGATATTATTTCTCAACATTATTTTATTAGGTGTTGCCTACATAGATTATGAGATTTCAGTCGAAAGTGTTTTTTATATAGTGATATTAAACATAGGCTCGAGTATACTTTTCTTATTATTTACGTTTGTTAAAGAAGTCCGTCTATCTAAACATTTTTATGAAGATAAAGAAATTGAAGAAATTAAGCATAAAGATTTGGCAGAAACCCCATTCCAACAACAAGTCATAGATTATCTATATCGTCATATAACCGCTCAAAAAGAGAAAGTAGTCGAACAACAATTACAAATTAAAAATCATGAACAAACAATTACAGAGTTTGTTCATGATATAAAAACACCTGTTACGGCTATGAAATTATTGATAGATCAAGAAAGTGATGATCAGCGTAAGCGAGCGTTATTATTTGAATGGTCTCGTATTAATGAAATGTTAGATAAGCAATTATATTTAACAAGGCTTGAATCACAGCATCGTGATATGTATTTTGATTATATTTCATTAAAAAGAATGGTTATAGATGAAATACAAGTTACTCGACATATCAGTCAGGCAAAAGGGATAGGTTTTGAATTAGACTTTAAAGAAGAACAAAAGGTTTATACAGATGTTAAATGGTGCCGTATGATGATTAGACAAGTTCTGTCTAACTCTTTAAAATATAGTGATAATTCTACAATAAATTTGAGCGGTTATACCATAGAAGGACATGTCGTTTTAAAAATTAAAGACTACGGTCGTGGAATTAGTCAGAGAGATTTACCACGTATATTTGATAGAGGATTTACTTCTACAACAGACCGCAACGACACAGCGTCTTCTGGTATGGGATTATACCTTGTACAAAGCGTGAAAGAACAACTTGGGATTGAAGTTAAAGTTGATTCAATAGTGGGGAAAGGAACAACGTTTTATTTCATTTTCCCACAACAAAATGAAATCATTGAGCGCATGTCTAAGGTGACAAGATTGTCATTTTAAACGTGCGTTTTGTTACTTACTATTATCACAAGTGTAATTAATAATCGATATAATAAATGATGTAAATTAAAGAAGATATGATAGTCTACATTAAGTTTGTCTTCGTAAAAGATAATTTGATTGAAGTATGACAGGAGTGATTATTTGTCGATATTAGAGGTAAGGCAGTTGTCAAAAGTTTATGGTGATAAGCAAGCTTTCCAAGAAGTTTTGAAAGAAATTAATTTAGATGTTGATGAAGGTGAGTTTATATCAATCATGGGACCTTCTGGTTCAGGAAAGACAACTTTATTAAATGTACTCAGTTCGATTGATTATATGACTAAAGGATCTATTACAATCAATGGGAAACAACTTGAGAAGTTATCTAATAAGCAATTATCTGATATTAGAAAAAAAGATATTGGATTTATTTTTCAAGATTATAATCTTTTAAACACTTTAACCGTTAAAGAAAATATTATGCTTCCACTATCAGTTCAAAAGTTAGATAAACAAATCATGCATGAACGTTATCAACGTATAGTAGAGGCTTTGAATATTAGTGATATTAGTGATAAATATCCATCAGAGTTATCAGGTGGACAGCGTCAACGTACCTCAGCAGCAAGAGCATTTATTAATTTACCTTCAATTATATTTGCAGATGAGCCTACAGGTGCTTTAGATTCTAAAAGTACACAAGATTTACTTAAGCGTCTTAAATATATGAATGAGGAATTTAACACAACTATACTTATGGTGACACATGATCCAGTAGCTGCTAGTTTTTCAAACCGTGTTGTGATGTTAAAGGATGGACAAATCTTTACTGAGTTGTATCAAGGTGATGATGATAAACAAACGTTTTATAAAGAAATTATAAGAACGCAAAGTGTACTTGGTGGCATCAATTATGAGCTTTAATGAAATTATCTTCAAAAACTTTAAACAAAATGTGACGCACTATGCTATTTATTTATTATCTCTTGTTATCAGCGTTGTATTATATTTTAGTTTTGTAACTTTAAAATATGCACACCATTTACACGGTAATCAATCGTTTCCTGTCATCAAAGAAGGCTCACAAGTAGGAAGTTATTTTTTATTTATCATTATTGTGGTCTTTTTGCTTTATGCTAATTTTTTATTTTTGAAAAGACGAGGGCGTGAACTATCGTTATTACAAATCATTGGTCTAACAAAAAAAGATATCATGAAGATGATTATGTTGGAGCAATTGATGACATTTATGATGACAACTATTGTAGGTATCATATTGGGAATCTTTGGTTCGAAAATTTTACTCATGATTGTATTGCGATTATTAGGAATCAACGTGAGTGTTTCTATTATCTTTAATTATCATGCCATTTTAGAAACATTATTATTAATAGCTGTGTCATACGTACTTATAGTCTTTCAAAGCTATGTATATTTGCTTAAACGTTCTATTAAAGAGTTAGCATCTGATGTAAACAAAAAAGAGTTCAGTCATACGCGCACAACACTTGGTGAAGTTGTATTAGGTGTGCTAGGGATTATTATGATAGTTAGTGGTTATATAATGTCGACTAAATTAGTAGATAACGTAGAAACAATTATTCAACCGTTTGCTATTTTATTTTTAACTGTTATAGGATCATATTTTTTCTTTAGAAGTACAGTTTCATTGATATTTAAAGCGATACAGCGGTTGAGAAATGGAACGGTAAGTGTCACAGATGTTATGTTCACATCACCTATTATATATCGTGTAAAGAAGAATGCATTTTCTTTAACTATAATGACTGTTGTGTCAGCAATAACCGTTTCTGTATTATGTTTTGCGGCGTTAAGTCGTAGTACGTTAACAAATGAAGTGTTACTGAGTTCACCACATGATGTTACGTTAAAGAATCAGAAACAAGCAAATGAACTTGCTTTTAAATTAAATAATCGTAATATTGAACATTACTATAATTATAAAGAGGTCGTATATGCAAAAGTTTATAAAGATCATCTTTTTAGCGAAGGCGTATATAGACCGAAAGAAATCACAGTAACGAGTGATAAATATATTCCAAATGTAAGTACGAAAAAAGGGCAGACAGATATTATTATACCTAGAGGATCTCTCAAAGATGTTGTTAAAACAGACAAAAAAGGGACGGCTTATGTAGGAAGTAAGAAGTTTCGTTTAAAAGTAAGTTTGAGAAAAGGGATAAATAAAGTCTATTTTATGTCTGATGTCGATCGTGGTAGACCGACACTTATTTTAAATGATGAAGATTATCAAAAAATTAGAGAACATATAAAAGAAAAGAATATTGTTTCCCAATATGGTTTTGATCTTAAAAATAAAAATGATTTACCAGAATTAGAAAAATTAGTTAGTAGTATCAATGAAGATATAGAAACAAGAAGTGAAGCGGCAAGTGAAATTTCTAGTTTAACTGGTATTTTATTATTCGTGACATCGTTTTTAGGAATTACATTTTTAATCGCAGCAGGATGTATAATTTACATTAAACAGATTGATGAAACGGAAGACGAACTTGAGAATTACACGATTCTTCGTAAGCTAGGATTTACGCATCAAGATATGTCTAAAGGTTTGAAACTTAAGGTAATATTTAATTTTGGTTTACCTTTAATTATTGCATTACTGCATGCATATTTTGCTTCACTTGCTTATATGCATTTAATGAATGTGACAAATCAAATACCTATTTTTATAGTTATGGCGGTTTATACAGCAACTTATGCAGTATTTGCTATTATAGCTTATAATCATTCTAAAAGAACAATTAAACATTCGATATAAATTTATACTTATTGAATTTGTGTTATTTAATTTATAGACTTTAATATATTTTCAAAACTCCAACGAACAATACGAAGCGACACTTTAATCATTGAAAATAACAAGTGATTAAAGTGTCGCTTTATTAAATTGAATAAAAATTACAATTAATATTTGAAATTGATTTAATAAATCGTTATTTTAAAGTTGTAGTGGATAAAAGTGTTTCCATAATTTTATCGCCCATCATTTTTTAATAAGCCATGAGACGCTTATGTAAAAATTTAATATCTAGTTTGTTAAGAATTTGTAAATAGAATTGTGGTTATGTAAATTTTGTGATATTTTCAAGTAGGGACAAAACTGGATGTTGGCGAACATCAATAAATGATAACTATATATTAAATTTACACAATTTTTACAATATGAGAATTGCTAGTTACTTTTTATAATAATTGTAAATCAGTTCCTCAACCACTTGTCTTACGCAAATAAAATTTAATAATGTGATTGATGACAATCGCTCAAAATGGAGGATTTTTAATGTTTAGTAAGAAAAAGGATAAGTTCATGGTTCAATTAGAAGAAATGGTATTCAATCTAGACCGTGCAGCTATTGAATTCGGCAAAATGGATTTCAATACACACTTAGATTTGAAAGCTTATTCTGATAATATTAAAACGTATGAGTCACATGGTGACGAACTTATGCATCAAGTTATTTCTGATCTCAACCAAACATTCATTACACCAATTGAACGTGAAGATATCTTATCTTTATGCAATGCAATAGATGATGTTTTAGATGCTATGGAAGAGACATCAGCAATGTTTGAAATGTATTCAATTGAATATACGGATGAGTACATGGCTGAATTTGTAGAAAACATACAAAAAGCAGTTGCCGAAATGAAGCTAGCTGTAGGATTACTTGTAGACAAAAAGTTATCTCACATGCGCATTCATTCTATTAATATTAAAGAATTTGAGACAAATTGCGACGGTATCTTAAGACAGTCGATGAAACACATCTTCAACAGTGAAACAGATCCAATCACATTAATTAAAATAAAAGATATTTATCAAAGCATGGAAGAAATAGCAGATAAGTGTCAAGCTGTTGCTAATAATTTTGAAACTATAATCATGAAAAATAGCTAAGGGAGTCTTTATTTATGTCATATATTTTAATTGTCACGATAGCTATAGTTATATTTTCATTAATATTTGACTTTATCAATGGTTTCCATGATACAGCTAATGCTGTAGCTACTGCGGTTTCTACTCGAGCATTAACACCAAGAAGAGCTATTTTATTAGCAGCAGTCATGAACTTTATTGGGGCATTGACCTTCACAGGTGTTGCTGGAACTATTACAAAAGATATCGTTGATCCATTCAAATTACAACATGGTTTAGTTGTTGTGTTAGCAGCTATTATTGCTGCCATTATTTGGAATTTAATCACTTGGTTGTATGGAATACCAAGTTCATCTTCTCACGCACTAATCGGATCTATAGCAGGTGCAGCCATTGCATCGCAAGGTTCATTTGCAGTATTACATTATCAAGGTTTTACAAAGATTATTATCGTATTAATCATTTCACCAATTATAGCTTTTTGTGTAGGTTATATAATGTATACGATTGTTAAAATCGTTTTTAAAAATTCAAATTTAACACGTACTAATCGTAATTTTAGGTTTTTCCAAATCTTTACTGCAGCATTACAATCATTCTCACATGGTACAAATGATGCTCAGAAATCTATGGGGATTATTACATTAGCTTTAATTGTAGGTAATTTACAAGATGGTAATAATGTTGAACCTCAAGTATGGGTTAAAGTTGCATGTGCAACAGCTATGGGATTAGGTACAGCGGTAGGTGGTTGGAAAATCATCAAAACTGTCGGCGGAAATATTATGAAAATTAGACCTGCTAACGGAGCAGCCGCTGATATTTCTTCAGCATTAACGATTTTCGTAGCGTCATCATTACATTTCCCATTATCTACTACACACGTTGTGTCTTCATCTATTCTAGGTGTAGGTGCTTCAAATCGTGCGAAAGGTGTTAAATGGAGCACTGCTCAACGTATGGTTGTAACATGGGTGATTACTTTACCTATCTCAGCTATTTTAGCAGCAATTATTTATTTTGTTATTCATCTGTTCTTAAAATAAAAAAGACTTGTATAATAGGTAAGTACATATAGCTAAAGGCCACACAAAGACTGACATTTTTAGTCAACTTTGTGTGGCCTTTTTATTTGAATTGCCTAAAATATAAAATAAAAAAACTACAAGGTATGCTCCTTTACCTTGTAGTAAAATCATTAATCATCAATGATTAGTGGATAAATGCATATGAAGATACTTCTGAAGCTGGGATAGTACGATAGTTCATATTGTATGGACCATTTGTATAATTCATTTCTGAAATTAAAATACTACCATCACCATTAATACGTTCCACGTATGCTACATGGCCATATGGTCCAGGTGTACTTTGCATAATTGCACCAACAGATGGTGTGTTATCAACTTGATAACCATCATTCGCTGCATTTGATGCCCAATATTTTGCATCAGACCAGTAAGTACTGATAGGTTTACCAGCTTGAGAACGTTTATCGAACACATACCATGTGCATTGACCTTCAGTGTATAAGTTTTGATGATTGAATGAAGGTGAAGTATAATTACCGCTAGTTTGAGTTGCTGTACCACCTGATCCTGAACCAGAACCACCATTAGGGATAGTTAATGTTTGGTTAGGCATAATTAAATAACCATTTAGATGATTTGCTTGCATTAATGCATCAACTGAAACACCATATTTATTAGCTATGATATTTAATGACTCACCTGCTACTACAGTATGTGAAGATGCTGAACTTGAAGAAGTGTTTGAACTAGTACTTTGTGAAGCACTTCCACCTACATTAATAACTTGTCCTGGGAATACCATATTGTTGCTAAGATTATTATTCTGCTTAATGCTTTCTACTGAAGTATTGTATTGTTGAGCAATAGTCCATAAAGATTCTCCAGATTGAACCTTATGTTGTGTAGAAGCTTCAGCATCATGATGTGATAGAACTGCTGCTGCGCCTGAAGCGGCTGTAATTGCAAAGGCTAACTTTTTCAAAGTAACTCCTCCTTAAATATAACAAAGATTTAATTGATTTAAGTTTAATGATTTAGATAATTGTCCCGACAAGTCTCCGTACATTAACTTTTTGTTTTTTTATTACGTACCCCATACTAACAAAAATATTTGACTTTGTGGGCTTTGTTATTATCTTGTAACATTGTTAAAATAATGTATTGTTCTGAACATTTATTAAAGAAAGTTGATATATCGCTATTTATAAGACATATTTCTTTACTTTTCTTAATATTTATTAGATAAATTGTAATAAAGTAAAGTTCATTGTAATGAGTTTTCTAAAACTTCTATATATTTAGAATTTATGAACTTAAATACTTTTGTAATTCTTTATAGTATTGTAAAATTTTTATTACCCAATTATTTAATATAGAAAAGGAGTTATTATAATGTCACAATCGACACACCAATCAACTGATCATAAAAGACAATCTCAAGATAAGAACCAAACACATGCCTATGCAAAAGTATGGTTATATTTTATGTATTATTGGATAATTTTTGGGATTGGTTGTTATTTTGGACAATATCTTCCCATGTCATGGAGAAAACCATTGTCTCTAGGATTGTTAATTCTGATATTAGCAACGTTATTTATTAAACGTGCGCGAAAATATGGTTTAGTGATCTCCCATATATACGCCATTATTGTAGGGTTGCTTTCGTATGCTCTTTTTACGACTTACTTACAAAATTTAGGAGCAGAAGTATTCTATAAAAATATTATTCTTGCTATTGGTGCATTTATAGCTTTTGGTATTGTGGGTTACTTTTTAATAAAAGACGCTTCGAGTATGGGAAAATATCTGTTTGTGACATTAATTGCGCTAATTATAGCTGGGATTATAGGGATATTTATTAATAATCCAATTTTTCATACTGTTATTACAATAGTGAGCTTATTATTGTTTCTCCTTTATACTTTATACGATTTTAATAGAATGAAAAGAGGTCAATTCTCACCAAGAGAAATGGGATTTAATTTGTTTATCAACTTATTAAATATCATCGAAGATATACTTAGTTTAGCAAATCGCTTTAAAAACTAAAGAGATCATGAAGGAATTAAAAGATGTGATCGTGTTTCTCTATCAGAGAGTTTCTGAGTTTTTCATTTAATGTTGAACTCTCAACACGACACATCTTTTTTGTATCTAATTAGAAAAGGTAAAGAACAAAAATAAAAAAATGATTAAATACATCATTTTTCTTTTTGATTTATTTTTTATGTTGTGTTAGATTGTTTTCTGATACTTGTGAAAATTTACATGAATTGGTATGGGCATAAAAGACTGAGGGAAAGAGGTAAAGATATGGCAAATTCTTGTTTGCATATACTTTCAAAAAAAGAATATACGGCAACACGATGTCAAGACGGCATTTTATTATTTTGGCCTATCGAAGGGAGTATGTACTTTCAACAATTTATGAAAGAAAGGATACTCACAGATGAGTTATATATTGTGAATAATATGGATGTGTTTAGTATCAGTGACAATGGCATCACACTAGAAGTATATATTTCTAGTGATTGGTTTACAGAGTTAGGCTATTCTTTTTTCAATTACCATTATACTTCGGATTTAATACAATCTAAGAACGAAATTAAAGAACTAGTTGCTCAACTTACGTTGAATTTTTTAGATGGTGATGTGGATAAAGAACAAGATATTATCAATAAAATTGTTCATATTCTTGCTAATGAAGCTATTATTGACAAAAAAATTGCTGAAGACCAATATATGTATGATTATTATGGTGAGTTAAAGGATGAATTGAATTATATATATAATCACATCGAAGAAAGACTTACCCTAAAAGATATTTCTAATAAGTTGTATGTTTCTAAGTCCAATCTTTCTACGCAGTTTCATTTGTTATTAGGTATGGGATTTAAAAAATATATAGATACACTTAAAATTAGTAAATCTATAGAGATGCTACTTACGACAACTAAAACGATAAGCCAAATTAGTGAAACGTTAGGATTTAGTAATGCATCTACATATTCCAGACAATTCAAAAATTATTTAAGTGTAACACCCAATGCATATCGTGCAATGAAAAAATATGATAAGTATAATGGATGTTCTGATGATGATGTTTCAGAACACTTAAAATCACGTGTCCAATCATTAATATGTTCTAAAATGCCAACGAATGAGTTAGATAATTATGATGAAATTGTTATTGACCAATATCCAACTTCTAATGTTTCAACGTTTTATTCTGTCGTTCAAATTAATTCAATTGACGAAATTAAAATGTTGTTTTTGCAAGGTATTCATAAAAAAATAGGGTATGAAGGTTCAAAAATTATTTTTTGTATTATGCCTAACTTATGCCAATATAAAAATACGTTCTCTCAAGAAGAGATGAATGATATCATTAAAATTATTATTGAATATCACTTGCACGTTGCATTTAGCATCGATAAAATCGAGCAAATATATGAACTCAATCAACTTTTTACATATCAATATGACAACTTAAAAAATATGAATAAACGTTTTGTTTCAGATTACAATGTGCAATTTATATTTAATTTGGACGAAAAAAGTATTCGAGAAATTTATCGTAATATATTGAAGATACAAAACATCAAATTGGAATATAAAATAGGTTTAGATATTAGTTGTATGTTTAATGACACTGCACAATTTAAATCATTAGCTTCACAAATAAAGCGTTTAAAATTTGACTATCTTTATATTGATAATGCTAGATTAAAGTCACCCTATTTACTTGATAATGAGGAAGGTTTATTACTCAAAAATATCCTGCAACTTAAGCATTTAATAGATGATTTAAAGCAGTTTGACTTTAGTAGTGAAAATTTAATTTTTCTAAATTTATACAATCATCAATTACTGAATAATAATGAAATTGATTTAAGTAATAGTGCACCATTACTATTTCAAGCAATTTCAAAACTAAAAAAACATTTTAAAGGCTACGGATTAAATGTATTTTCAAATCCTAAAGTCTTTAACGCTGTACATTTATTTGATGAGAATGGGTTTAAAACAACTTTTGGCCTGATTTTTAATCATTTGAGTTGGATGGTTAATCAAAATCAAATTCAACAACGATTCTATAATATTATTGAAAATACTGATCAATATTATCTCTACTTATATGATTGGCGTGTGATTGAAAGTGAATCGAATGAGAGCGACTTTAAAGATGTTGATATATGGATTAATTTTGAAGATGAAGCGTTAATAGATGAATATATTTGTGTGATTGCTAAAGTTGATGATGAAGGTGGCAATATTAATCATATGATTTCTCAAAATTTACGTCATAAATATGTTTGGTCTACACCGTTCTTGATGAGAGTTGAGGAGAACTTTAGACCATACATGAACATTATGGAACATGACTTCAAAAAGGGCCCGTTGAAAATCAGAATGAAATATAATGCAGTATATTTAGTTGAAATATATAAAAAAGGTAAAATAAATAAAAGGCGTAGCACAACTTAAATTGTGTTTATTCGTAATTTTGACAATTGTTTAAAAACAAATGTCAAAGATAATTATCCAAATATTTAAGATAATGATATATGCATTGTCACTTATATTTGGAGGTGCAGATTTTGAATGAGCAGAAATTAATTAAATTACTAGAATTTTACAAACAATATAAAGCATTATCTGGATATATAGATAAAAAATATAAGTTGACGTTAAACGATCTTGCTGTACTATATTTAGCTAAAAAATATTGCTTAGATGAGCGAATTCTTATGCAAACTTTTCTAAAACTGGCTACTGGAGAGTTAGATATTAGTAGAACTAAGATTTTGATGTCTATTAGAAGATTGATAGACAAAGAAAAGTTAAATAAAGTAAGATCGAATAGAGATGAAAGAAAAATTTTTCTATATATGGATGAAAATAATATGAGTGAATTTGATGCTTTATTTGAAGATGTTGAAAAATTCTTAAGTTGTTAACGACATTTTAATCACTATACAAAATGTATAGAGATGTGTCGAAATGAATCAAGCTACATAAAATGAGTTTGCTGTCGTCAAAAGTTTTATTTTGATGACAGTTTTTTTATTAAGAATGTTTATTGTATTATGCTGAACAATAGGTATCTATAATGATTGATTTAACAATGTTTGTAACATATTCACAGATTTTACAAAGGCGGTAGCTAAATATATAATATGGTACATAGATGATGAAAGTGAGATGACATTATGGGACGTAAATGGAACAACATTAAAGAGAAAAAAGCCCAAAAAGATAAAAATACTAGTAGAATATATGCCAAATTTGGTAAAGAAATATATGTAGCTGCAAAATCAGGTGAGCCTAATCCAGAGTCAAATCAAACTTTAAGATTAGTATTAGAACGTGCAAAAACATATTCAGTACCTAATCATATTATTGATAGAGCTATTGATAAGGCTAAAGGCGCTGGTGATGAAAACTACGATCACTTAAGATACGAAGGTTTTGGTCCGAATGGCTCAATGCTTATTGTTGACGCATTAACAAACAATGTAAATCGTACAGCATCAGATGTACGTGCTGCGTTCGGTAAAAATGGAGGAAATATGGGGGTATCTGGTTCTGTAGCTTATATGTTTGACCATACTGCAACCTTTGGTGTAGAAGGCAAATCTGTAGATGAAGTCTTAGAAACACTAATGGAGCAAGATATTGATGTCAGAGATGTAATTGATGACAATGGCTTGACTATTGTTTACGCAGAACCAGATCAGTTTGCACAAGTTCAGGATGCATTACGTGAAGCTGGCGTTGAGGAATTCAAAGTAGCAGAGTTTGAAATGTTACCTCAAACTGATATTGAGTTGTCTGAAGAGGATCAAGCTACTTTTGAAAAATTAATCGATGCACTTGAAGACTTGGAAGATGTTCAAAATGTTTTCCATAATGTAGATTTAAAATAATGATGACTGCTAATGATTGGATAAATCGGTTGGGATTAATTTCGCATCCAGAAGGCGGATATTTTAAAGAGACAATGAGAGGCGACAGTAATGGAAGAGCGTCTTTTAGCAGTATTTATTTTCTATTAACACAGCACGATATATCACATTTTCATAGAATAGATGCAGATGAAGTATGGTATTATCATGCTGGCCAGACGTTGAAGATTCATATGATAACCCCAAAAGGTGAATATCAAACTGTTAAATTAGGTAGAGATATAGATTGTGGTGAGTGTTTACAATACTGTGTGCCTAAAGGGACAATTTTTGCCTCTACATTAGATAACGCAGAAGGATATAGTTTAGTTGGATGTATGTGTCAACCTGGATTTGAATACGAGCATTTTGAACTTTTAACACAAGAATCTTTGATTCCTCAATATCCGCAATATGAAAACATAATAAAAAGATTAGCTATATCTCAAGATGATTAATAGAATATGTATTAAGTAGAAGAACCTGAGACATCGGTAATAGTCTCAGGTTTTTTAATATATTGACAGTCGATAACTAAATTAAAATATGACAATTTCAATTTTTTTAGAACCCAACATAGAGAATTTCACCGGGAAATTCAACAAGCAAAGCAAGTTGGGGTTC